>NZ_JBEZJL010000005.1:0-110253 GCF_040651755.1 Actinomadura sp. NPDC048394
GACTTCATGAAGTAGCTGCTGGCGGACAGGATCGGGCCGCCGATGCCGCGGTCCTTGGCGATCTTCGCGGCACGAATGATCCGGCGGGCGCCGGTGTCGTGCGGGCCGGGACTCAGACGGCGAAGTCCAGCAGCGGGCGGGCGTTGCTGGGGTGCCGCAGCTTGGACAGCGACTCCTTCTCCAGCTGCCGGATCCGCTCGCGGGTCAGGCCCATCGCCTTGCCGATCTCGTCGAGCGTGCGCGGCGTCCCGTCGTACAGCCCGAACCGCATCGCCATGATCTTCGCCTCGCGCGGCGACAGGATGTCGAGGGTGCGGCGCAGCTGGTCGGCCATCAGCTGGCGGTCCACCAGCTCGGACGCCTCGGGGCTGTCGGTGTCCTCGATGAGGTCGCCGATGCGGGTCTCGCCGTCCTCGCCGATGGTGGAGTCCAGGCTGATCGGCTGGCGGCTGGTGCGCAGCAGCTCGCGGACCTGCTCGGGGCTCTTGTCGAGCTCGACGGCCAGCTCCTCGGGGGTGGGCTCGCGGCCGAGCCGCTGGTGCATGTCGCGCTCGACCCGGCTGAGCTTGCTCAGCATCTCCAGGACGTGCACGGGCAGCCGGATGGTGCGGGCCGAGTCGGCGAAGCCGCGCTGGATCGCCTGCCGGATCCACCACATCGCGTAGGTGGAGAACTTGTAGCCCTTGGAGTAGTCGAACTTCTCCACGGCGCGGATGAGGCCGAGGTTGCCCTCCTGGACGACGTCCAGCAGCGACAGGCCGCGGTCGGAGTACTTCTTGGCGACCGACACCACGAGCCGGAGGTTGGCCTCGAGCATGTGGGCCTTGGCGCGGCGCCCGTCGGCGGCGACCCACTCCAGGTCGGCGCGCATCCGCGGGGACAGCTGCTCGGTCTCCAGCTTGTGCTCGGCGTACAGCCCGGCCTCGATGCGCTTGGCCAGGTCGACCTCCTGCTCGGCGGTGAGCAGCTGCCGGCGGCCGATCGCCTTGAGGTAGGTGTGCACCGAGTCGCCCATGCCGGTCGACTGGTCGTCCAGGTCGGCGGGGGAGTCGGCGGCCTCGACCTCGGTGACCTCGAAGCCCTCCTCGGGCACGTCGGCGTCGCCGGGCGTGGCGGCGTCCTTGCCGGCGGTGTCCTTGGCGGTCCTGCGGGTGCGCCCGCCGCCCTTGGCGGTGCTCCTGCGGGCGGCGCCCTTCTTGGCGGTGCCCGGGGTGGCCTGGGCGGTGTCGCCGCCGTCGTGGTCCGCGGCCGCGGCCATCTTGCGGACGGTGTCGGGCTCCCCGGCCAGGCTGATCCCGGCCTCGGACAGCTCGCGCAGGATCGAGCGGCCCTGCGCCGGGCTGAGGCCGGCGGTCTCGAAGGCCCCCCTCACCTCGTCGAGCGAGAGGCGCCCTTGGGCGCGGCCGCGCTTCAGGAGGTCGTCGAGTGCGGGGCTCGCCGACTCCGTGAGCGGGGTCTCGATAGCGCTTCGCGGCATGGGGACACCCCTCTCCCTTCGGTGTGTGGATGCGGCGCGGATTGTCGTTCGCTGCGGGCGCACGCATATACGGGAACGTCGCGCGGAGGGCCGGTTGTTCCCGGACCGGCCGGATCGGCGCTCCCGGAGGGGATCGCGAGGGGACGATCCGGTCCCTCGTGGTGCCCGATCGGGGGCGTTCCATGCCGTGCGGCCCGCCCGAATACTGACCTTACTTCGTAAAGGCCCCGGGCCGCGACGCTGTGACCAACGCCACTACGCCTCCTCCTGCTTCGGCCGCAGCGTCCGGCCGTACCGCGCGATCACGCGTTCTCGCAGCTCGGGGTCGTCGCGGGGGACCGGTTCGAGGAACACCTCGTCGATCTCCTCGTGGGCGTCGCGCAGCTCGCGCGCCATCCGGACGCAGGCGCGCTCGACGTCGGCGGCGGTGAGCGCGTCGCGGAAGTCCAGCCGCGCGCAGACCAGGACGCGGTCGGCGCCGACCGTCATCGTGATGATGTCGACGACCCACTCCACCTCGGGCGCGGCGTACAGCCGGGCGCGGACGTCGTCGACGATGCGGGGGTCGGCCTGGTTGCCGATCAGCAGGTTGAGGTTGATCCGGCCGAGGACGAGCGCGACGACGGTCAGCAGCACGCCGATCAGGACCGAGCCGATGCCGTCCCAGACCGCCGAGCCGGTGGCCTGGTGCAGGCCGAGCCCGCCGAACGCCAGGAGCAGGCCGACGAGCGCGGCGGAGTCCTCCAGCAGGACGCTGATCGCGGTGGGCTCGTCGGTGCGGCGGATGTAGGCGAGGAACGGCAGGGACTCCTCGCGGGCCGCGGCGCGGGTCTGCCGGAGGGCCTGCTGCCACGAGATCCCCTCCAGGACGAACGCCACCGCCAGCACGATGTAGCCGACCAGCGGGTCGGACTCCGCGCCCGAGCGGGCCCCGATGAGCGTCTCGAATCCCTGGTAGTAGGAGAACAGCGCGCCCATGCCGAAGATCGCGACGGCGACGAGCAGCGTCCAGATGTAGCGCTCCTTGCCGTACCCGAAGGGGTGCCGGCGGTCGGCGGGCCGGCCGCTGCGCCGCAGCCCGACCATGAGCAGGATCTCGTTGAAGGTGTCGGCGACCGAGTGCGCGGCCTCGGCGGCCATCGACGCCGACCCGGTGATCAGCGCGGCGACGATCTTGGCGAGGGCGATGCCGAGGTTCGCCAGGAACGCCAGCAGGACGGTCAGGCCGCTCTCGTTCTCCGGCTCCTCGCGCTGTCCGCCCATGCCGGTCGTCCTCCCCCGATCGTCGCCGTGCCATGCGCCCCGCGCGTCCCGCGCGCTACAGGTGTCACCTCGCGGCGCGCAGCCGGGCGCGGTCGGGCTTGCCGGAGGCCAGCAGCGGGATCGCGTCGACGAGCTCCAGCTCGCGGGGAGCCGCGCAGGCGGGCATCGTCTCGCGGACGAAGGCGCGCAGCTCGGGCAGGGCGGGGGGCTCGGCGGCGGGGACCACGACGGCGGTGACGCGCTCGCCCCATTCGGGGTCGGGGCGGCCGACCACGACGACGTCGCGGACCTTGGGGTGCCGCGACAGCGCGGTGGCGATCTCGCCGGCGACGACCTTCTCGCCGCCGGTGTTGATGACGTCGTCGACGCGGCCGCGGACGCGGAGCCGTCCGTCCTCGTCGAGGGCGCCGAGGTCCTGGGTGACGAACCATTGGCCGTCGCGGACCGCGGCGGTCTGCTCGGGGCGCAGCCGGTAGCCGGTGAACAGCGACGGCCCGGCGAGGCGGATCCGGCCGTCGGCGCCGAGCTCGGCGCGCATGCCGTCCAGGGGGGTGCCGTCGTAGACGCAGCCGCCGCAGGTCTCGCTCATGCCGTAGGTGGTGAAGACGCGGCCGCCGCGGTCGCGGGCCTCGGCGAGCAGGCCGGGCGCGGCGGCGGCGCCGCCGAGGACGATCGCGCCGAGCCCGGACAGGTCGGTGCCGGCGTCCAGGAGGCGGCGCAGCTGCGTGGGGACCAGGGAGATGTGCACGGGGCCCGCCGCGGCGACGGCGGCGGTGTCGAACCGGGGCGTGATCATCGGGTCGGTGCCGGCGAGCAGGGACCGGACGAGGACCTGGACGCCGGAGATGTGGCTGGTCGGCACGCAGCACAGCCAGCGGTCGCCGGGCGCGGCCTCGATGCGGGCGAGGGTCCCGGCGGCGGAGTGGCGCAGCGCGGCGGCCGACAGCTCGACGAACTTGGGTGCGCCGGTGGAGCCGGACGTGGCGATCAGCACGGCCGTGCCGTCGGCGGGCGGGGCGTGCTCGCCTGCGAAGCGGTAGGGGGTGAGGCCGTCCTCGGTCTCGACGGCGTCGGGGGCGAGCGTCTGCAGCATCGCCTCCAGCACCGGCGCGGGAAGCTCGGGGGAGAGGGGGCAGACGGCGGGACCGCCGTCGAGGGCGGCGGCGAGCGCCCGGAACAGGCGGGGCCCGGGCGGCAGCACGGCGGCGTGGAGGCGGCGATCCATGATCTCATCAGGGTAGGCGACCCCGCTGAACGCGTTCAAACCGCGGGGCGGTTGAATGGGCTCGACCCGGATCGACGCGGGCCCCGACGGGAGAGGATCACATGGTCTCGGAGCTGTTCGACGCGGACGCCTGGAAAGAGGTCGAGGGGTTCGGCTTCACCGACATCACCTACCACCGGGCCGTGGACCAGGGAACCGTCCGGATCGCGTTCAACCGCCCCGAGGTACGCAACGCCTTCCGGCCGCACACGGTCGACGAGCTGTACCGGGCGCTGGACCACGCGCGGATGTCCTCGGACGTCGGCTGCGTGCTGCTGACGGGCAACGGACCGTCGCCCAAGGACGGCGGGTGGGCGTTCTGCTCGGGCGGCGACCAGCGCATCCGCGGCAAGGACGGCTACAAGTACGCCGAAGGCGAGACGTCCGACACCATCGACCCGGCGCGGGCGGGCCGGCTGCACATCCTGGAGGTGCAGCGGCTGATCCGGATGATGGGCAAGGTCGTGATCTGCGTGGTGCCGGGGTGGGCCGCGGGCGGCGGCCACAGCCTGCACGTGGTGTGCGACCTGACCCTCGCGAGCCGCGAGCACGCCCGGTTCAAGCAGACCGACGCGGACGTGGCGAGCTTCGACGGCGGGTTCGGGTCGGCGTACCTGGCGCGGCAGGTCGGGCAGAAGTTCGCGCGGGAGATCTTCTTCCTCGGCGAGACCTACGACGCCGAAGCGGCGCACCGGATGGGGATGGTGAACGCGGTCGTCCCGCACGCCGAGCTGGAGGCGACGGCGCTGGAGTGGGCCCGGAAGATCAACGGGAAGAGCCCGACGGCGCAGCGGATGCTGAAGTTCGCCTTCAACCTCATCGACGACGGCCTGGTGGGGCAGCAGGTGTTCGCGGGGGAGGCGACGCGGCTGGCCTACGGCACCGACGAGGCCGCCGAGGGACGCGACGCGTTCCTGGAGAAGCGCGACCCCGACTGGTCGCGCCACCCGTGGTACTACTAAATGTCCGGCGCGCGGCGTCGTCCGGAATAGCGTGATTCTTCAGGCAGGTCAGGGGGTCAGCGGGTGCGGGTCTTCGCCATCCCGATGCGGACGCGGTTCCGCGGTGTGACGCGGCGGGAGGGCGTCCTGTTCCAGGGCCCCGCCGGATGGGGGGAGTTCTCGCCGTTCGCCGACTACGGGCCGGCCGAGTGCGCCCGCTGGCTGGCGGCCGCGCGGGAGGCCGCGCACGAGGGCTGGCCCGCCCCCGTCCGCGACCGGATCCCGGTGAACGTGACGATCCCGGCGGTCGGCCCCGACCGGGCGTTCGAGATGACGAAGGCGTCCGGCTGCCGGACCGCGAAGGTGAAGGTCGCCGAGCGCGGCCAGGACGACGCCGACGACTTCGCGCGGGTCGAGGCCGTCCGCGACGCGATCGGGCCCGGCGGCCGCGTGCGCATCGACGTGAACGGCGGCTGGGACGTCGACCACGCCGCGCGGATGATCCGGTCGCTGGACCGGTGGGAGCTGGAGTACGCCGAGCAGCCGTGCGCGACGCTGGACGAGCTGGCGCGGGTGCGGCGGATGGTGGACGTGCCGATCGCCGCCGACGAGTCGATCCGCCGCGCCGAGGACCCGTTGAAGGTCCGGGCGGCGGGGGCCGCGGACGTCGCGGTGCTGAAGGTGCAGCCGCTCGGCGGGGTCCGGGCGGCGCTGGAGGTCGCCGAGGCGTGCGGGCTGCCGGTGGTGGTGTCGAGCGCGGTGGAGACGTCGGTGGGGCTGGCGGCGGGCGTGGCGCTGGCCGCCGCGCTGCCGGAGCTGCCGTACGCGTGCGGGCTCGGGACGCTGTCGCTGATGGACGGCGACGTCGTACGGGATCCGCTGGCGGAGCGCGACGGGGAGATCGAGGTGCGCCGGCCGGTGCTCGACGAGGAGGCGCTGCGGCGGTTCGCGGCGCCGCCCGATCTGGAGGAGGCGTGGCGGCGCCGCGCGGCGGACGCGCAGGCGTTCCTGCCGGGCCCGCCGATGGCCGGGGTGGACCGGTGAATCCGGCGACGGCGCTGGCGACGGTCCTGGTCGACGAGCTGCTGCGGTGCGGGATGACCGACGCGGTGCTGGCCCCGGGGTCGCGGTCGGCGCCGCTGGCGCTGGCGCTGCACGCCGCGGAGGAGGCCGGCCGGGTCCGGCTGCACGTGCGGATCGACGAGCGGTCGGCGTCGTTCCTGGGCCTCGGGATGGCGAAGCGGTCGGGGCGGCCGGTGGCGCTGGTGTGCACGTCGGGGACGGCGGCGGCGAACTTCCATCCGGCGGTGGTGGAGGCGCACGAGTCGGGCGTCCCGCTGATCGTGATCACCGCGGACCGTCCGCCGGAGCTGCGCGACACCGGCGCGAACCAGACGATCGACCAGGTGAAGCTGTACGGGACGGCGGCGCGGTGGAGCACCGAGGTCGGCGTGCCGGAGAACCGTCCGGGGATGGTGGCGTACTGGCGGTCGCTGGTCAGCCGGGCGTGGGGGCTGGCGCAGGCGCCGGTGCCGGGTCCGGTGCATCTCAACGCGGCGTTCCGCGAGCCGCTGATCCCCGACGGCGACGAGTCGTGGTGCGAGCCGCTGGACGGTGACGCGACCGGGGCGTGGACGAAGGTGCGGGCGGCGACGCCCGGGTCGGTGCTGCACGTCCCGCCGACGCGGCGCGGGGTGCTGGTGGTGGGCGACGGCGCGGTGAACGTCAAGCGGTACGTGGCGGCGGCGTCGATGGCGGGCTGGCCGGTGCTGTCGGAGCCGAACGGGAACGCCCGCTACGGCGACCACGCGCTGACCTCGCACCATTTCCTGCTGGGGATCCCGGAGTTCGTGGAGCGGCACCGTCCCGAGGTGGTGGTGACGCTGGGCAAGCCGGGGCTGTCGCGGCCGCTGCTGTCGCTGCTGCGGCGCGCCGAGGAGCACATCGTCCTGGCCCCTGATCTCGCGCACTGGCCGGATCCGGTGCGGTCGGCGACGCAGGTGGCGCCGGAGATCGAGATCCCGGTGGTGTCGGGCGACGACGCGTGGCTGAAGTCGTGGCGGTCGGCGGACCTGGCCGCCGCGGCGGCGGTGGACGCCGTGCTGGACGGCATCGCCGAGGTGAGCGAGCCGCGGCTGGCGCGGGACCTGGTGGCGGCGATGCCGGGCGGGTCGCTGCTGTTCACAGCGGCGAGCATGCCGATCCGGGACCTGGACCAGGTGATGCGGCCGCGGCGCGGCATCCGGATCATGGCGAGCCGCGGCGCGAGCGGGATCGACGGGCTGATCTCGACGGCGATCGGCGCGGCGCTGGCGCACAGCGGCCGCTCGTACGCGCTGCTGGGGGACCTGGCGTTCCTGCACGACCAGAACGGCCTGGTCATCGGGCCGCACGACCGCCGTCCCGACCTGGCGATCATCGTGGTGAACAACCAGGGCGGCGGGATCTTCTCGCTGCTGCCGCAGGCGGCGCTGGCCGGCCCGTTCGAGCGGGTCTTCGGCACGCCGCACCAGGTGGACCTGCAGGCGGTGGCGGCGGCGCACGGCGTCCCGTACCGGCGGCTGGAGGCGGCGGCGGACCTGCCGAAGGCGATGGCGGGGGAGGGGCTGCGGATCGTGGAGGCCCGTACCGACCGGGACGCGAACGCGGTGCTGCACGCGGAGATGCGCAAGGCGGCCCACACCGCCGTCCGCGACCTGTTCGCCTGACGGATCCCAGGGCGGTGCCGGTGATGGCCGGCGCCGCCTTCGGTGATTCAACCCTCAACTTACAATGTAAAGGCCCTGGGCGGGTTGCATCACCTCCTACGTTCAAAACCACAGAACCTCAACGACGAAAGAAGCCGGAGTCATTCGGCGGTGGCGTGTTCCGGGTCCGCGGGGATGGACAGGGTCGTGGTCGGCGCCGGCTCGGTGGTCGGCTGCGGTTTGAGGGTGGGGCGGGCGCGCAGGCAGCGGACCATCTCCTCGCCGTAGGGGAGCACGCCGAAGAGGCCCATTGCGGCGAGCAGCGCGATCCGCGTCCGGCGGGACAGCGGGTCCCGGCGCTTCGGCCGCAGCCGGAAGTCGGGGCGGCCGTTCTGGCCGACGAGGGCGCGCGCCTGGTCCCAGTACAGGACGGTCAGGAAGCCGGTCGCCATGAGCGGGACGACTTCCAGGAGGCTGTGGATGTGCTGCTCCAGCGGGGTGACGCGGCGGCGCTCCTCGGCGTAGCTGACGTCCCAGTACGCGGTCGCGCCGTGGACGGCGAGGGCACCGGCGCAGGTGGCCAGCACGCCGGGGTTGACCTCGCAGAACAGGCCGAGGGCGACGGGCACCCCGGCCTCGGTCATCATCAGCGAGTGGATCATCGATTCGCGGGTGCCGGCGGTGGTCTCGATGTGGGTCCGGCGGTGGCGGTGCCAGTCGGCGAGGCCCGCGCCAAGCCACAGCGGCAGGACGCCGCCGATGAGCCAGCGGCGGGTGGCGGTCTCGACGCCGAGGGCGCGGCGCACGTCGCGGGGGCGGACGGTGGGGTCGGCGAGGGCGCGCAGGGCGGCGAGGTGCGGTGAGCGCAGTTTCATCGGCGTTGCCTCCGGGTGGTGTCGGGTGTTCCCGGCGCTACCCGTGAGGCTCGGCCGTACACGGGGTGTCAGTATGAGGTTCGTCCGGCGGCGCGGACGTCGGCGCGGCCCGTGTGCAGGTAACGGGCGCGGCCTTCGCCGTCGTCTCCGAGGAACGCGACGGGTCCGTGGCCGGGTTCCGCGGGCAGCAGGGAGTCTCCGCGCCGGCCGAGCAGTTCCGTCCGGTACGGCTGGTCGCCGGCGCCGACGGCGAGGCCGAGGGGGACCTGCTCGAGCCAGAGCCGTCCGTGCTCGTCTTCGCTCACGGTGGTCCGGCTGGTGCTGGACTGGTAGACGCCGGTACAGCGCCTGGCGTCCGGGCGCGCCGCGGGGTCGGGGACGGGCTCGGCGGGTGCTTCGACGACGTGGCGGAGGATCTCCTTCATCAGCGGCTTGCGATCGCCGCCGTTGGTGAAGATCGCCACGGACACGTCGTGGCCGGGGTCGACGCGCAAGGCGGCGGATTGCCCGATGGTGTTGCCGTCGTGGCCGAACACCGGGCCGCCCGGCAGTTCGTACAGCTCCCAGCCCAGGCCCCAAGCCGTCCCCCAGCCGATGTCGGGCAGGGCGACCTGCGGTTCCCGCATGGCGCGCAGCCTGTCGTCGGTGAGGTGGGCGCGGGCGAAGGTCAGCAGGTCGCGCGGGGTCATGGCGAGCATCGACCCGGCGGGCGCGTTCGAGCGGGCCATCGCCCAGACGGGGGCGGGCCGTGCGCGGAGGTGCCCCACCGCGGCGCGGTGCAGGATCGCCTCGTACGGGTCGTTGGCCGCGTGGGTCATGCCGAGGGGTGTGAAGAGGTGGTCGCGCATGCACCGGTCGAACGGTTCGCCTCGTACGACCTCGATGATGCGTCCGAGCACGCTGTAGCCGGCGTTGTTGTAGGAGAACATTTCCCCGGGCTGGAAGATCTGGGGTATGTCGGCCAGCAGTTCCACATACTTTTCCAGGCAGTCGTCGCCTTTGCCGGTGTCGGTGAACACGTCGCCTTCGAATCCGGCGGTGTGGCAGAGGAGCTGCCGGACGGTCGCCTGGCGGAACCCGGGGAGGTAGGTGTCCACGGGCGCGTCGAGTTCGACCAGCCCCTCGTCGACGAGTCCCATCACCAGCGTGGCGGTCAGGACCTTGGTGATCGATCCGATCTGGAACACCGAGTCGGTCGTCGTTTCCACGCCCGTCGCGGTGCTCAGTACCCCGGTGGCGGCTTCGACCACGTGCCCGCCGGCGTCGATGGCGACCGCCGCTCCGGGTACCGCGTGCTGCTCCGCCAGCCGCGGCAGTTGCTCGCGCAGCCATTCGCCGGCCTCATCGATCCCCATCCTCATCCGGTCAACGGTAGACGGCCGTGCCGGGAGGTGTGGCGGAGGCGTGGCGGGTCAGGCGAGGAGGCGTTCGCGGAGGGCGTCGGTGTCCTCGCGGGTCCAGCCGTGGCCGGTGAGCCAGCCTTCGGTGCCGCCGAACTCCTCGTCGATGCGGGCGAGGAGCTTCTCCATGATGGCGGCGTGGGGGAGGTGGGTGTCGGCGGGGCGGGAGTCCAGGTCGGCGGCGTAGGTGTCGCTGGCGCGCAGGCGTCCGAGGACGGCGTCGATGCGGTCGCCGGTCATGGCGTAGTCGGCGACGATCGCCTCGCGGGTGACGCCGGCGAGGTCGAGGGCGAGGGCGCAGACGACGCCGGTGCGGTCCTTGCCGGCGGCGCAGTGGACGAGGGAGGAGCCGTCGGTGCGGGTCATGACGCGCAGGGCGGCGGCGATGTTGTCGCCGCGGTCGCGGAGGTAGCCGAGGTAGTGGCCGGTGGAGCGGTCGAGTTCGGTGCCCTCGGCGTCGCGGCTCTGCCAGGGGAGGGCCTTGTCGACGTCGGCGCGGTCGGGGGTGTCGGCGGCGGCGTCGGTGCGGCGGCCGCCTTCGGGGAACAGCGAGAGGTGGTGGAGGGTGACGGAGGGGACGCGGGTGAGGGGGCCGGGTCCTTCGAGGCGGACCTCGGCGTCGCTGCGCAGGTCGATGACGTTCTTGAGGTGGTATTCGTCGAGGAGGAGGCGGACGTCGGCGACGGTGAGGTCCTGGAGGTTGTCCGAGCGCAGGACGCGGCCGCGGCGGGTGGCGGCTCCGTCGGCGGTGGGGAGCCCGCCGAGGTCTCGGGCGTTGACGGCTCCGTCCAGGTCGATCCACCGCGTCGGTTCGCTCATGGCTTCTGACCCTATATGGACGTGATGTTCCGTCTGTGATGCAGGGTCCGGGGTCGGACCGGGTGCGCGGTGGGCGGGCCGGTTTCGCGGGGCGGTTTCGCGCGGTGGGCTTCGGGTGCGGGGTGGTCCGCGGGGGCGACGGGGGGTGAGGGGTACCGGGACCTGGGAGCCAGGGAGGGGTTGGCTCCGCAGCGTGGCGACCGCTTGGTGATCGTCTCCGTAGCTTCGGGTCAGTCAGCGCACCGATCCGATGGAGGCCCCGATGACCGCGACCCTCGACGCCCCGCCCGTCCGGGCGGCCGGCAGTGATTTCGCTCCGCTGGCGCGGCAGGTCCGCGCGAGCGGGCTGCTGGACCGGCGTCCCGGTTACTACGCGCGGGCGATCGGGGTGAACCTGGCGGCGACGGCGGCGGTGTGGGCGGCGATCGGGTGGGCGGGGGCGAGCTGGTGGGTGGTGCTGCTGGGGGTTCCGCTGGCGGTGCTGTCGGCGCGGACGGCGTTCCTGGGGCATGACGCGGGGCACCGGCAGATCGCGGGGTCGGCGCGGGTGAACCGGTGGCTGGGGCTGGTGCTGGGGAACCTGCTGCTGGGGATGGGGCAGGGGTGGTGGAGCGACAAGCACAACCGGCATCACGCGAATCCGAACCATGTCGGCAAGGACCCGGATGTGGGGGAGGGGGTTCTGGCGTGGACGGAGGGGCAGGCGGCGCGGCAGCGGGGGGTGCTGCGGTGGGTGGCGCGTCATCAGGCGGGGTTGTTCTTTCCGTTGCTGACGCTGGAGGGGGTGAACCTGAAGGTGGGCAGTGTGCTGTACCTGCGGGGGAGGTCGCGGCGGGAGCAGCTGGTGGAGGGCGGGCTGCTGGCGTTGCACGCGGTGGCGTACCTGTCGCTGGCGTTCACGTTGCTGTCGCCGGGGAAGGCGGTGGTGCTGATGGTGCTGCATCACGCGCTGTTCGGGGTGCATCTGGGGGCGGTGTTCGCGCCGAACCACAAGGGGATGGCGATGCCGGAGCCGGGTGAGCGGTGGGGGCATCTGCGGCGGCAGGTGCTGACGTCGCGGAACGTGCGGGGCGGTGTGGTGGTGGACTGGCTGATGGGGGGTCTGAACTACCAGATCGAGCATCATCTGTTCCCGGGGATTCCGCGGTGCAGCCTGCGGCGGGTGCAGCCGCTGGTGCGGGCGCACTGCGCGGCGGTGGGGCTGCCGTTCACCGAGACGGGGCTGGTGGAGTCGTACCGGCAGGCGCTGGCGCACATGCGGTCGGTGGGGGAGCCGCTGCGGTCGTAGGATTGCGGGCGTCATGCCCGAAGGACATACCCTCCATCGTCTGGCCGCCGAGCACCGCCGGGTGTTCGGCGGCCGTCCCGTCGCCGCCGAGAGCCCGCAGGGCCGGTTCGCGGCGGGTGCGGCCGAGATCGACGGCCGTGTGCTGAGCGCCGCCGAGGCGTACGGGAAGCATCTGCTGCTGGAGTTCGACGACGAGCGCGTCCTGCACGTCCATCTGGGGATCTATGGGACGTGGCGGTTCGGCGGGGCGCCGGCGCCGGTGCCGCAGGGGGCGGTGCGGTTGCGGTTGTCGGGTGCGGGCGGGCACGCGGACCTGCGCGGTCCGAACGCGTGCGAACTGCTGGAGCCGGGCGGGGTGAAGCTGCTGCGGGATCGGCTGGGGCCGGATCCGTTGCGGGCGGACGTGGATCCAGGGCGGGCGTGGGCGCGGATCTCGCGGAGCCGGACGAGCATCGCGGCGCTGCTGATGGATCAGTCGGTGGTGGCGGGGCCGGGGAACATCTACCGGGCGGAGGTGCTGTTCCGGCAGGGGATCGATCCGTTGCTGCCGGGGCGGGCGCTGTCGGAGGGGCAGTGGTCGGCGGTGTGGGCGGATCTGGTGGTGCTGATGGCGGAGGGGGTGCGGTCGGGGCGGATCGACACGGTGCGGGCGGAGCACACGCCGGAGGCGATGGGGCGTCCGCCGCGGGTGGACGATCATGGTGGTGAGGTGTACGTGTACCGGCGGGCGGGGTTGCCGTGCCTGGTGTGCGGGAGTGCGGTGGCGTCGGCGGAGCTGGCGGGGCGGAATCTGTTCTGGTGTCCGGGGTGCCAGCCGCCGGCGGGGTGAGCGGGCGCCGGGGGTGTCAGTGCAGGTAGCGGTCGGCGAGGGCGCGTGCGGTGTCGGTCATCATGGCGCGCAGTGGCGGTGGGGCGAGGACTTCGACGTCGGCGCCGAGTTTGAGGAATTCGACGTGGGCGTGGCGGAGTGATTCGACGGGGAGGGTGAGGGTGGTCCAGCCGGTGGGGTCGGGTGGGCCGGCGTTGTCGTGGACGGCGCGTGCCATGACGGGCGGCAGGAGGATGGGGGCGCGTAGGAGGCCGTCGGGGGACAGGCGGACGGTGGCCTGGTCGCGGTAGGAGTCGGCTTCGAACCGGGCGGCGTAGGCGTCCCAGTAGGCGGCGAGCTCGAAGCCGGGTGGGCGGTCGAAGCGGTGGGGGAGCGGCTGGAGGGTGAGGATCTTGGAGACGCGGTAGGTGCGCGGTGCCGCGGGCGCCTGTGGGGTGTCCGGTGGCGGGTCGTCCTGCGGAGCGCCGGGGTGAGGGCGGGCGATGAGGTACCAGGTGCCGGCCTTGAGGACGACGCCGATCGGTTCGAGGTCGCGTTCGACCTGCTGCGGGTGTGCCCAGCGGCGGTACAGCACGCGGATGCGCTGCTGGTTCCAGACGGCGTCGGCGACGGCCTGCAGGTGGGGGACGTCGTCGGGGGCGCGGAACCAGCCGGGTGCGTCGAGGTGGAAGCGTTCGCGGATGCGTGCGGCGCGGGAGCGCAGGTCGGGCGGGAGGGCGGCCATGAGTTTGAGTTCGGCGGCGGCGACGACGTCGCCGAGGCCGAGCTGGGAGGCGGGGCCGGGCATGCCGGACAGGAAGAGGGATTCGGCTTCGCCGGTGGTGAGTCCGGTGAGGCGGGTGCGGTAGCCCTCGAGGAGGCGGTAGCCGCCGTCGGGGCCGCGGTCGGCGTAGACGGGGACGCCGGCGGCCGACAGCGATTCGACGTCGCGGTAGACGGTGCGGACGGAGACTTCGAGTTCGTCGGCGAGGTCGCGGGCGGTCATGCGGCCGCGGGTCTGCAGCAGCAGGAGCAGGGACAGCAGGCGGGACGCGCGCACGGGTCCAGTGTGGCGTGGCGTGCGGGGGCGTGGTGCGTGCGGGGTCGCGGTGCGGGCGGGTCAGCCTTGCAGGGCGTACTGCATGGCGCGGAACTTGGTCTGGGCTTCGGCGAGTTCGGCGGCGGGGTCGGAGTCGGCGACGATGCCGCAGCCGGCGAACAGGCGGGCGCGGGTGCCGTCGAGCTGGGCGCAGCGCAGGGCGATGCCCCATTCGCCGTCGCCGCGGGCGTCGACCCAGCCGACGGGGCCGGCGTAGCGGCCGCGGTCCATGCCCTCGAGTTCGCGGATGAGGTCCATGGCGATGTCGGTGGGGGTGCCGCAGACGGCGGGGGTGGGGTGGAGCGCGGCGACGACGTCGAGGACGGAGCGGTCGGCGGTGAGGCGGCCGCGCAGGGGGGAGGCGAGGTGGTGCAGGTTGGGGAGGGTGAGCAGTTCGGGTTCGGCGGGGACGTGCAGGTCGGCGCACAGGGGGGCGAGGGCGTCGCGGACCATGTCGGCGGCGTAGCGGTGCTCTTCGCGGTCCTTGGCGGAGGCGAACAGGCGGGTGGCGCGGTCGCGGTCGGCGCCGGGGGTGTCGCCGCGGGCGGTGGTGCCGGCGAGGACGAGGGATTCGATGTCGCCGCCGGTGCGGCGGATGAGCAGTTCGGGGGTGGCGCCGACGAGGCCGGCGCAGGAGAAGGTGTAGCAGGCGGGGAAGCGGTCGGCGAGGCGGCGCAGCAGGACGCGGGCGTCGATGGGGGCGTCGGCGTGGACGGTGAGGTCGCGGGCGAGGACGACCTTGCCGAGGGCGCCGCCGCGGATGCGCTGGACGGCGGTGGCGACGGCGTCGCCCCAGGCGTGCGCGGGCATGGCTCCGTCGCCCCAGGTGAGGCCGGTGGGGGCGTGGGGTTCGTGGACGAGGGAGAGGGGGTCGGCGTCGTCGCCGATGGTGGTGAGCCAGGCGCGGCCGTCGCGGCGGCCGAGGACGCGGCGCGGGACGATGAGGACCGAGTCGGGGGATTTGGGGTCGAAGGCGAATCCGCCGAAGGCGACGGGGCCGGTGCCGGGCAGGGCGACGGGGTCGTCGATGTCGGCGGCGCCGAACAGTTCGCGCAGGAGGGCGGCGGCGGTGGTGAAGCGGTCCTCGCCGCCGGGCAGGGTGATGCGGGCGGCCTCGCCCCAGCCGACGATGCCTTCGCCGTGGCGGATCCAGGCCAGGGCGGAGGGGTGCGGAAGTCTCGAGACGAGGTCGCCGGGGTCGGCGACCGGGGCGGTGCGGACGACGAGGCGGTCCGGTGCTGTCACGGCGAGCTTCACGCAAGCCACTGTACGGCAGAATTGAACCTGTTCAAACCGGCGGGGCGGCGGCGTCCGGTGAGGTGTGCGCCACATCGCGGCGCCCGGTCAGGCTGCACATGCCCGTTCCGCCCGCTCCCATGCGTCCACCCGCCTGCCTCCACCCGGCCCCCGCGTCCACCCGCCTGCGTCCACCCGGCCCCCGCGTCCACCCGGACGTCCGCCCCCGGGCGGCGGGGCGCGCGGGGGCGGACGGCATGGCGGCGCGGGACGGGGTCAGGAGGCGCGGCCGGTGAGGCGGCCCGTCAGCTTCCACGCCGCCGGCAGCAGCGCCGCGGCCAGCGCGACCTTCAGCGCGTCGCCCGCCAGGAACGGCGTCACGCCGAGGTGCAGCGCCTTGCCGAGCCCGACGTGCAGGGACGCCATCAGGTACGGGACGCCGGCCGCGTACATGATGGCGGTGCCGGCCAGCATCGTCGCGACGGTCCGCAGCGGCGTGCGGTCCCCGCCGCCCTCGGCGAGGCGGCCCACCACCGCGGCGGCGGCGACGAAGCCGAGCACGTACCCGAACGTCGGGAACCCGGCGCCGGAGGCGCCGTCGGTGAACCAGGGGACGCCCGCCATCCCGGCCAGCAGGTAGACGATCATGCCGAGGCCGGCGCGGCCGAAGCCGAGCGCGGCGCCGGCCAGCAGCACCGCGAAGGTCTGCCCGGTCACCGGGACGGGGGTGCCGGGCAGCGGCACCGCGATCTGGGCGGCGACGCCGACGAACGCGGCCGCGCCCGCGACGAGCGCGGCGTCGCGGGCCAGGGAACCGGGCAGCAGGTCGCCGAGGACGGCGGGACCCCGCCGGGCAGCGTGGGCAGTGGCCAACTCAACCTCCCATAGATGGTGTTGTCAGCCGAAACCTAGCGAACCGGTCGTCCGGAACCGGACGCGCGGTCGCCGGAACCACCCCCGGCCGGTCCGGTGGGTCCGGTGGGTCCGGCAGGCCCCGCGGTCACGGGCGGCGGGCGAGGTACACCATGTCCGGCTCGCCGCGCGGCACCGGGACCGGCAGCTCCTCCACCCGGGCGAACCGGGACGCCAGCAGGTCGCCGAAGCCGGGCGCGGCGCCCGCGCTCCACACCGCCAGCACCCCGCGCGGGCTCAGCAGCCCGGCGAGCAGGTCCAGGCCGCCGGGGCCGTACAGGCGGGCGTTGCCGGGCGTGACCGTCCAGTGCGGGCCGTTGTCGATGTCCAGGCACACCGCGTCGAACGCGCCGTCCGCCGGGCGCTCCAGGACGTCGAGGAGGTCGGCGCGGACCAGCGTGACGCGCGGGTCGTCCAGGCCGCCGCGCGACCACGGCCGCAGCGGCCCGGCGTGCCAGGCGACGACGGCCGGTTCCCGCTCCACCACCGTGACATGCCCGACGGCCGGGTGCGCCAGCGCCTCGGCCAGGGAGAACCCGACGCCGAGCCCGCCGATCAGCACCCGCGCCCCGCCGACGCCCGCCCCGTCCCCGTCCTGCTCCCGGTCGAGGGCGGCGTCGACGGCGGCGCGGACCAGCAGCCGCTCGGACTCGCCGTTGCGGGTGTCCATCAGGAACGTGCCGTTGCTGATGATCTCGTAGTCGGCGCCCGCCCGGCGCAGCACCAGCTCCCCGCCGACGCCCGCGGCGCGCTCCACGACGACCGGCTCGGCCCGGCCTTCCCCGATCACGTCCATGGCCCCCGACCCTAACCGCCCCCGGGCCCCGCACGGCGCGGGGCCGCGGGCGGGCCGGGGGCTGGGCGGGGCGGGGGCGGGTCGGCTACGGTGCCGGGCATGCCCGACCCCTCCGCGCGTCCCCCCGCGCCCGCCGCGCACCCCTCCGCCCCGCCCGCGGGCCCCGGCGGGCCGCTGCTGCCCGGCCGCCGCATCCTGGTCGTCGGCGCCGGGACCCGTCCCAGCGACGACCCCGCCGCGCCCGTCGGCAACGGCCGCGCCATCGCCGTCACCGCCGCCCGCGAGGGCGCGCGGGTCGCCTGCGCCGACGTCGACGAGCACGCCGCCGGCGCGACCGCCGGCATGATCGCCACCGAGGGCGGCGACGCGCACGTCGTGATCGCCGACGTCACCGACCCCGGATCCTGCGACCGCGTCGTCACGCGGGCCGCGGAGAAGCTCGGCGGCCTGGACGGGGTGGTGTTCAACCCCGGGATCGGCATCGGCTACGGGATGGCCGGCACCGGCTTGGCCGACTGGGACCGCGTCATGCAGGTGAACCTGCGCGCCCCGTTCCTGGTCGGCAAGGCGGCGCTGCCCGCACTGGACGCCGGCGCCGCGATGGTGTTCATCGGGTCGCTGGCCGGCACCAAGCCGGGGTCGCGGTCCCCGTCCTACGACGCGTCCAAGGCGGGCCTGACCGGGCTGGTCCGGCACATCGCCGCCGAGGGCGCCGGGCGCGGCGTCCGCGCCAACGTGGTCGCGCCGGGCCTCATCGACACCGTCATGGGACGCGACGCCTCCGGCGGCAACGCCGCCCGCGACCGCGTCGCCGCGCTGATCCCGATGCACCGCCAGGGCACCGCGTGGGAGGTCGCCGACGTGGTGGTGTTCCTGCTGTCGCACCGCGCCGCCTACGTCACCGGGCAGGTCGTGCACGTCGACGGCGGCCTGTCCACCCTCCGCTGACCCCCGGCGCCGACCCCCGCTGCCGACCTCCGGCGCTGACCCCGGTCCGGCATCGCGTTCCCGAAGGCGGCACCCGGGCGGGGCGTGTCAGCCCTGGCGGCCGGGGAGCATGCTCAGGGCCTGGGAGCGCTGCGCGACGAGGTCGCCGTAGGTGCCGTCGCGCTCGGCCCAGCGGTGCATGAGGACGCCCTTGACGAGGATCTCGCCGGGGGTGGGGTCCGCCGACAGCAGGTCCATGACCTCCGTGGCGAAGTCGTCCAGTGGCAGCGCGCGCGGGTTCACCTGCTCCTCGCCCGGCATGGCGACGGCCGGGGGGACGAGCTCGACGACGCCGACGCCGGTGCCGTCGAGCTGCGCGCGCAGCGCCTCGGAGTAGGCGTGCACCGCCGCCTTGGAGGCGGCGTAGGTCGGCATCGGCGGGAACGGCAGGAACGCGATGCCCGAGGTGACGGTGACGAAGGTGCCGGCGCCCCGCCCGACCAGATGGGGGGTGAAGGCGTCGATGACCAGGATGGTGCCGAGGAGGTTGGTGTCGATCGTCGTCCGCGCCGCCTGGAAGTGCGCGGGGTCGCGCAGGTCCTCCAGGAGCATGACGCCCGACATGGTCACCACGGTGTCCAGATCCGGGTACCGGGCCAGGACGGCGTCGCGGGCGGACGCGACGGACGAGGCGTCGGTGACGTCGACGGCGAACGCGCCGAAGCCCTCCTCGGCGAGGTCCGCGAGCGCCTGCGCGTCGCGGCCGCCGACGGCGACGGTGCTGCCGGCCGCGGCGAACCGGCGGGCCAGCTCCCGCCCGATGCCCGAGGTTCCGCCGACGATGAGGACGGTGCGGTTGGAGATGTCCACGAGATCTTCCCTTCAGCGCGGGGCGCCGGCGGCGTTCAGGCCCGCGGCGCGGACAGCGGTGCCCGTCTCTTCTCTCGAGACCCTGTCATCGCAGTCTCGACGGGATCCGCGGGAGGCGGCAGGGCCCTCGTTCTCCCTGGTCCTGCCAGGACCCCCCTTCGAGATCCGCCCACCGCATACGGTGGAAATATGAAGGACGAGGACTCCGGCAACCGGCTCGGCGGCTACCTGCGCGCCCGCCGCGAGCTGGTCACTCCCGCGCAGGCGGGACTGCCCGCCGGAGGCAACCGCCGCGTGCCCGGCCTGCGCCGCGAGGAGGTCGCGCTGCTCGCCGGGATCAGCCCCGACTACTACCTGCGCCTGGAACGGGGCCGTGACACCAACCCCTCACTCCAGGTCCTGGAGGCGCTCGCGCGGGTCCTGCGGCTCGACGACGTCGAGCGGACCTATCTGCTGGGCCTCACCGCGGCGCGCCCGAGAGCGCCGCGCCGCAAGCGGCCCGAGCACGTACCGGAGCGCGCGCACGAGCTGCTCGCCCACCTGCAGATCCCCGCGTTCGTCGAAGGGCGCGCGTTCGACGTCCTGGCCTCCAACCCCATGGCCGTCGCGCTGTCCCCGCGCCTGCGCCCCGGCCAGAACCGGCTCCGCTCCCTGCTCCTCGATCCCGAGGAACGGGCCTTCCACCAGGACTGGGCCAGGGCCACCGCCGACTTCGTCGCCGCCCTGCGCACCACCATCGGCGACGACACCGACGACCCCCGGTTCGTCGAGCTCGTCGGCGAGCTCGCCCTGTCCAGCCAGCGGTTCCGCACCCTGTGGGCCCGCCACGACGTCCGCGCCCTCGGCGGGGGCACCACCACCGTCCACCACCCCGTCGTCGGCGACCTGCGCCTGCACCGCGACAAGCTCCCCCTCGACGACGTCATCCTCGTCGTCTACTACCCCGACAAGGGCAGCGACAGCGACGAGAAACTGCGGCTGCTCGCCGCGCTCTCCTGCACCGACCCCACCGGCACCGCCCACGACGAACCGGCTCGCGACGAACCGGCCGGCGACCCGCACCCGACGACACCCTGACGAGGGCGCCCCCGTCGCGCCGCACTGATCACCAAACGCGCGCACAGCGGGCTCCGCGCCCGGGCGCCGGGGCGGGTCGCGCGGCGGGAGCGGCCCGCCCTACGGTGACGGCCATGAACGATCATGTGGAGTTGCGGCCGGTGGCCGAGGCTGACCTGCCGGTCATCGAGCGGCTGCGCACCGACCCCGAGCTCGCCGGGCCGTTCCTGTGGGCGGGGTGGAGCGACCCGCACCGGTTCCGGCGCCGGTTCGAGCAGGACGGGATGCTGGGGGAGGAGACCGGCAACCTCGCCGTCGCGCGCGCCGAGGAGGTTCTCGGGATCGTGTCCTACCGGCGCGTCCCCACGGCCGGGTCGCTGTGGTGCTGGAGCATCGGGATCTCGCTGCTGCCCGCGGCGCGCGGCCGCGGCGCGGGGTCGCGCGCGCAGCGGCTGCTGGTGTCGTACCTGTTCGCGCACACCACCGCGCACCGGGTCCAGGCCGAGACCGAGGTCGACAACATCGCCGAGCAGCGCGCCCTGGAGAAGGCCGGGTTCACCCGCGAAGGCGTCATGCGCGGCTACAGCTTCCGCGACGGCCGGTACCGCGACGAGGTGCTCTACAGCGTGCTGCGGCCCGAGGTCCGCGGCCCCGGCACCCCCTGACCGCCCCGGCTCGGTTCCGCCCCGGGGAACACCGGGCCACCTTCGGATGTTGCGCGGTAATGTTGTAATCATCTGGAGGTGGCCCGATGTCCCCCGAACCTCAGGAAAGCGCCCGCCCGCCCCGCGACGACGACCCCGCCACCGACGAGCACGGCACCGACGAGCACGGCCCTGAGCACGGCACCCGCGACCCCGGCGCCGAGGCCCTGGACGCCTACTCCGCCACCGTGTCCGCCGTCGCCCGCGAACTCACCCCCCGCGTCGCCGCGCTGCGCGTCCGCCACCGCCGCGGCGAGGGAGCCGGCTCCGCCGTCGCGTTCACCGGCGACGGGTTCCTGCTCACCAACGCCCACGTCGTCGGCGCCGCCGCCGGCGGCCAGGCCGCGTTCGCCGACGGGTCGGCCGCCGACTTCACCGTCGTCGGCACCGACCCCCTGTCCGACCTCGCCGTCGTCCGCGCCGACGGCGCCGTCCCCGGCCCCGCCACCCTCGGCGACAGCGACCGCCTCGTCGTCGGGCAGCTCGTCGTCGCCGTCGGCAACCCCCTCGGCCTCGCCGGCTCGGTCACCGCCGGGGTGGTGTCGGCGCTCGGCCGGTCCCTGCCCGCCCGCAGCGGCGCCGCCGCCCGCGTCATCGAGGACGTCATCCAGACCGACGCCGCCCTCAACCCCGGCAACTCCGGCGGCGCCCTCGCCGACTCCCGCGGCCGCGTCGTCGGGATCAACACCGCCGTCGCCGGCGCCGGCCTCGGCCTCGCCGTCCCGATCAACGCCACCACCCGCCGCATCATCGCCGCGCTGATGCGCGACGGCCGCGTCCGCCGCGCCTACCTCGGCCTGGTCGCCGCGCCCGTTCCCGTCCCCGCCGCGCTGCGCGCCCGCACCGGGCAGGACGAGGCGCTGCGCGTCGCCGAGGTCGTCCCCGCCAGCCCCGCCGACCGCGCCGGGCTGCGCCGCGGCGACCTGGTCCTCACCGCCGGCGGGCAGCCGGTGTCGCACGCCCAGTCCCTGCAGCGGCTGATGTTCGAAGGCGCCATCGGCCGGCCCCTGCCCATCACCGTCGTCCGCAACGGCGCCATGGTCGACGTCATCGCCGAACCCACCGAGCTCACCGACACCGAACCCGCCTGACCGCCCTGTCCCGGCCCGGGCGCGCCGGGAGGTCAGGCCGCGCCGGGTCCGGGGCCGCGGAACGTCGCCCGGTACGCCGACGGCGACACCCCCACCGCCGCCTGCAGATGCGCCCGCAGCGACGCCGCCGTCCCGAACCCCGACCGCTCCGCCACCCGCTCCACCGGCAGATCGGTCTCCTCCAGCAGCTGCCGCGCCCGCTCCACCCGCTGCCGCGCCAGCCACACCGCCGGCGACACCCCCGCCTCCTGCCGGAACCGGCGCGTGAACGTCCGCACGCTCATCGACGCCCGTCCCGCCAGCTCCGCCAGCGTCAGCGGCTCGGCCAGCCGCTCCAGCGCCCACGCCCGCGCCGGGCCCGTCGAGGCCTCCCGCGGCGCCGCCACCGGACGCGCGATGAACTGCGCCTGCCCGCCCTCCCGGTGCGGCGGCACCACCGTCCGCCGCGCCACATCGCCCGCGACCGCCGCGCCGTGGTCCCGGCGGATCACGTGCAGGCACAGATCGATCCCCGCCGCCTCGCCCGCCGAGGTCAGCACGTCCCCCTCATCGGCGTACAGCACCGCCGGATCCAGGTCCACCTGCGGGAACATCGCGGTGAACCGGTCCGCCGACAGCCAGTGCGTCGCCGCCCGCCGCCCCTCCAGCAGGCCCGCCGCCGCCAGCACGAACGCGCCCGTGCAGATCGACGCGACCCGCGCGCCCCGCCGGTGCGCCGCCACCAGCGCCGCCGGCACCGGCCCCGCCCCCGGGCACCGCTCGTCCAGCTCATGCGACGCCGGCACCACCACCGTCCCCGCGCCCTCCAGCGCCTCCAGCCCGAACGGCACCTCCACCCGGAAATCGGCGTCGGTGCGCACCGGCCCCGCCGCCACCCCGCACGACACCACCTCGTACAGCGGCTCCCCGGCCGCCGACCGGGCCCGCCCGAACAGCTGATGCACGATCCCCAGCTCCATCGGCAGCACACCGTCGCGCACCACCACCGCCACCCGATGCCGCCCGCCCGCACCCCGGCCCGCACCCAGCCCGGCACCCTCGCCCGCGCTCCCGGCCACGTCCCCGCTCATGGCCCGATCCTTGCACAGAATGGCCCACCGGCCACTCGTGACGGCCCACCCGCCCCGGGCAGCATCGAACCCGGCCCCGCGACCGCACCAGGCAGGAAGGAGCCTCCACGATGAACGTGCTGTGGGTGTTCGCCCACCCCGAACCCCGGTCCCTCAACGGCGCCCTGCGCGACCACGGCACCGCCACCCTGCGCCGCCACGGCCACCGCGTCCGCCACTCCGACCTGTACGCGATGCACTGGAACCCCGTCGCCGGACCCGCCGACGTCGCCCACGACCCCCGCGAACCACTGCGCCTCGGACCCGCCACCGAGCACGCCCGCGCCACCGGCGCGCTCGCCCCCGACATCCGCGCCGAGCACGCCAAGCTCGACTGGGCCGACACGCTGATCCTGCAGTTCCCGCTGTGGTGGCACGGGATGCCCGCCATCCTCAAAGGCTGGTTCGACCGCGTGTTCGTCCAGGGCTACGCCTTCGGCGTCCACGACGCCGACGGCCGCGCCCGCCGCTACGGCGACGGCGGCCTCACCGGCCACCGCGCCCTCGTCGTCACCACCGCCGGCGCCCGCGCCACCGGCCTCGGCCCCCGCGGCGTCCACGGCGACGCCGAGGACGTCCTGTTCCCCCTCCTGCACGGCACCCTGTTCTACAGCGGCATGGACGTCCTGCCGCCCCTGGTCATCACCGGCGCCGACCGCGCCGGACCCGCCGAGCACGCCCGCGCCGCCGCCCGCCTCGACGACCGCCTCACCGCCCTGCCCACCGCCGCCCCCATCCCCTACCGGCCCGAACGCGGCGGCGGCTACGACGACGACCTCGTCCTGCGCCCCGACCTGGCCCCCGGACGCACCGACCTCGCCGTCCACCGCACCTGACACCCCGGGCGCTGTCCGCAGCCGCACACCCGCGCACCCGCGCGCCCAGGGCTCGCCGCGTCCGGCCCTCACCCGCCCGCGCCCCCAGCGGAACGGGCTGGGCCGGCCGCCCCGGCGAGGCGGGCGCCGCCGCCCCGCGCCCGCCCGCGCATCGCCGCCCCATGCCGCACCAGCGCCACCACCGCCAGCGCCCCCGCCAGCACGCACACCCCCGCCCACCCCGACCCCCCGTACACCCGCGCCGCCAGCCACGACCCCGCCGCCCCGCCCAGATACCCGCACGTCATGTAGGCGGTGTTCACCCGGCTGCGCGCGTCCGCCCGCAACCCGTAGTTGCGGACCTGGTTGGCGACCATCCCCGACTGCATCGCCACGTCCAGCAGCAGCGACCCCGCCGCCAGCCCGCACAACCCCACCGCGCCGCCGACGCACCCCACCGCCAGCACCCCCGCCGACACCACCACCCCCGCCATCGCCCACAAGCTCACCGCGTCCGCGCCCCGCCGGTCCGCGACCCGGCCCGCCACCGGCGTGCACACCATCGTCGCCGCGTTCACCAGCGCCAGCGCCCCCACCGCCGGCGCCCCCAGCCCGTACCGGGGACCCGCCAGCAGCAGCGCCACCCCCGTCCACACCGCCGAGAACGCCCCGAAAACCATCGCCTGGTAGAAACACGACCGCCGCAGCTCCGGCTCCTCCCGCAACAGCACCAGCGGCTGCAGCAGCAACCGCCCGTACCGCTGCCCCGACGGCGGCACCGTCACCGGCAGCACCCGCGCCAGCACCACCGCCAGGACGACGGCCAGCGCCGCCGCCACCAGATACGGCGACCGCCACCCCAGCCACTGCGCCAGCGGCCCGCCCAACGACCGCGACAGCAGCATCCCGCCCAGCGACCCGCTCAGCATCACCCCGCTCACCAGACCCCGCCGCGACGCCGGCACCAGCCCCGCCGCCATCGGCCCCACCACCGGCGCGACCACCGTCGCCGCACCCGCCGCGCCGCTCGCCGCCAGCAGCACCCCAGCCCCCGGCGCCGCGCCCGCCACCGCCAGCGCCACCGCCGTCACCGCCAGCAGCACCACGAGCAACCGCCGATGCGGCACCCGGTCGCCCAGCGGCACCAGCAGGAAGATCCCCGCCGCGTACCCGAACTGCGCCGCCGACACCACCCCCGCCGCCGTCCCCGCACCGACCCCCAGCCCCGCCGCGACCGCCGGAGCCGCCGCCTGCGGGAAGTACACGTTCCCGACCGCGACCCCGCACGTCACCGCCAGCAACCCGATCAACCCCCGGCCCGCCCCGGCCCCCTCGCCCGCGACGCGCCCGCCGCCGGCCTCCCCGCCTACCGCGCCGACGTCCTGCCCGCCGCCGCCCTGCGCGGACGTACGTGCCGCGCCCGCCGCGTTCGTCGCGTTCGCCATGTTCGTTGCGTTCGTCGTCATGGTCACGAGTCGACCGCGGCGGCCCGGCCCGGCGGAAACGATGTAGCGTGGCGCTTAATGATCCGTTTCGTGCTCGGCGTCGAGGACCTCGCCGACACCCGCTTCGCGCTGTCGCCCCTCGGCGAGACGATGGAGAGCCTGCGGGTCCTGCGCGACCCCGGCCGCTACGCGCTGCAGCTGCCCTGGCGGCGCGACGCCCTGCGGCGCCTCACCGGCGTCGACACCACCCTGCTGATGGCGCTGGTCGGCGACCGGCACGCCATCCCCGACCACCTCACCCCCCGCCCCGAGGCGTTCGCCCCCGCCTTCGACGACCAGCTCGCGGCCGCCCGCGCCGCCCCGCCCGCCCGGGTCCGCCGCGACCTGCTCGCCGTCCACGCCCCCGGCCCGCCGCCCGCCGCGCTCGCCGACGCCGAATCCGGCGATGACGCCCGCGTCGCCCGCCTCAACGACGCGATCTGCGACGAGCTGCGCCGCTACTGGCACATCGCCGTCCGTCCCCACTGGCCGCAGATCCGGCTCGTGCTCGAGGCCGACATGACCTACCGCGCCCGCCGCCTGGCCACCGGCGGCGCCCGCGCCCTGTTCGCCGGCATGCACCCCAACCTGCGCTTCGACGACGGCGTCCTGCACATCGACAAGATGATCGGCCGGCACACCGTCCACGCCGCCGGGCGCGGCCTGCTGCTGGTCCCCTCGGCGTTCGCGCACAAGCCCGCCCCGCCCGTCAGCCCCGACGAACCGCCCCTTCTCGTCTATCCCAGCCGCGGCGTCGCGACCCTCTGGCGCCCCGCCGAAGACCCTCGAGACATCGGCGGCACCGGCGGTGGGGCGCTGGTGGCGCTGCTCGGCGCGCCGCGCGCCCGGCTGCTCGGCATGCTCGGCGAACCCCTGCCGACCGTGGAGATCGCCCGCCGCCTGTCGGTCACCCCCAGCGCCGTCTCCCAGCACCTGAAGATCCTGCACGCCGCCGGGCTCCTCGCCCGCGCCCGCGACGGCCGCCACATGCTGTACCGGCGCAGCCCACTCGGCGACCGTCTCACCGACCCCCACCGTGAACCCGCCCCCGAACCCCCCACATGTTCGAATAAACGTGATATGTGTTAGAAACACTGTTGAGCGAACACCGCCAGGGGGCCGTCATGGAATGGGTCGTCGTCGACTACGGCGAGGTCGTCTGCCACGCGCCGCCCGAGGACGCCGCCGCCCGCCTCGCCGGCACCGTCGGCGGCGACCCCGCCGCGTTCTGGGACGCCTACTGGAGCGGCCGCGCCGCCTACGACCTCGGCACCGTCGACGCCGCCGGATACTGGGGCGAGCTGTGCGGGCGCCTCGGCCGCGCCGCCACCCCCGCCCTGCTGGACGCCCTGGTCCGCCTCGACCTGGAGATGTGGTCGCACCTGGACGAGGGCACCCTGCAGATCCTGCGCGACCTCGACGCCCGCCGCGTCCCGCTGGCGCTGCTGTCCAACGCGCCGCTGGAGATGGCCCGCCACATCGAGGCCGCGCCGTTCGCCGAACTGTTCCGGCACCGCTTCTTCAGCGCCGACCTGCGGCTCGCCAAACCCGACCCCGCGATCTACGCGCACGTCGCCGACCGCCTGGGCGCCGCGCCCGCCGACCTGACCTTCGTCGACGACCGGCCCGCCAACGTCGAGGCCGCCCGCGCAGCCGGCCTGCGCGCGTTCCTGTTCACCGGCGCCGACCGCCTCCGCCGCGACCTCGCCCTGTGACCCGCCCCCGCCACCGGCGCAAGCGGGCGGGGGTCAGAGCAGCGACAGCTGCTCGCCGTCCGGCGGCGGGGGAGCGGGGACACGGCGCTGCTCCGGCGGGCGGTGCCGCGACGGGCCGCGGCGCCCCGCGCCCACCCCGTACCGGGCCGCCAGCTCCCGCACCCGCGCCGAGATCCGCCGCTGGTACCCCTCCGGCGCGTACGCGCCCGACCCGTACAGCCGCGCGTACGGGACGATCAGCTCCGGATGGTGCTCGCGCAGCCACGCCATGAACCACTCGCGGGCCCCCGGACGCAGATGCAGCGTGATCGCCGACACCGACGTCGCGCCCGCCTCGGCGATCAGCCGCACCGCCGCCTCCAGCTGCGCCGGCGAGTCCGACAGGTAGGGGATCACCGGGCCCATCAGCACCGAGCAGCCGATCCCGGCGTCGTTCAGCTCCGCGCACACCTGCAGCCGCTTGCGCGGCGCCGGGGTGCCCGGCTCCACCAGCCGCCACAGGTCCGGGTCGACCGACCCGACCGACACCGCGGCGCTGACCTGCGTGCGCTCGGCCGCCTCCTGCAGCAGCGGCAGGTCCCGCAGGATCAGCGACCCCTTGGTGAGGATCGAGAACGGGTTCGCCGCGTCACGCAGCGCCGCGAGGATCCCCGGCATCAGCCGGTAGCGGCCCTCGGCGCGCTGGTAGCAGTCGACGTTGGTGCCCATCGCGATGTGCTCGCCGCGCCACCGCGGCGCCGCCAGCTCCGCCCGGACCCGCTCGGCCGCGTTCACCTTCACCACGATCCGCGAGTCGAAGTCCGCGCCCGCGTCCATCTCCAGGTACTCGTGGGTCTTGCGGGCGAAGCAGTACACGCACGCGTGCGTGCAGCCCCGGTAGGGGTTGATCGTCCAGCGGAACGGCATCCGGGACGCCTTCGGCACCGCGTTGATCACCGACCGGGCGTGGACCTCGTAGAAGGTCATCCCGCGGAACTCCGGCGTGTCGAACGTGCGCGCCACCGCCCGCCGCTCGATCAGCGGCACCGCCGCCGCCACCGCGCCGTCGCCACCGTCCGCGCCGTCGCCGGAAAGCCGCAGGTGATCCCAGCGCACACCCGCCCCCTCTCGAACATGTGAACGACCTGGTGGGACGGCCAGTATGGAACGCCTGTTCGAAGATCGCAACGGGGTGGGGCCGTCCGGCGAAAGGGACACGGCGGGAGCGTGAGGCATCACACGGACATCCCCGTTCCGTCCGTACCACCGCAACGGATGCGTAACAATGGCTCGCTATGGCATGGCGAACGGGGACCCGGATCCGGGCGACGGCGGCGGTGCTGGCGGCCGGCGCGGTGACGAGCACGGCGGGCTGCGGCGTGCCCGCCTTCGGCGGCGGCGACGGCGACCGCGCCGGCCCCGTCACCGCGGGCGCCAAGCCCGAATGCCCCAAGGTCGCCGCGCCCGACGGCGACGGCCCCGCCCGCCAGGTCCGCGGCATGTGGATCGCCACCGTCGGCAACACCGACTGGCCCACCGAGCCCGGCCAGTCCGCCGCCACCCAGAAGAAGCAGTTCACCCGCCTGCTCGACACCGCCAAGGCGATGAACATGAACGCGGTGTTCGTGCAGATCCGCCCCGACTCCGACGCCTTCTACCCCTCCCCGTACGAGCCGTGGTCGCAGTGGCTCACCGGCACCCAGGGCAAGAGCCCCGGCTACGACGTCCTGGACTTCATGGTCAAGGAGGCCCACGCGCGGAACCTGGAGTTCCACGCCTGGTTCAACCCCTACCGCGTCAGCCGCCAGGACGACCTGAAGAAGCTCGCCGCGAACAGCCCCGCCCGCCGCCACCCCGACTGGGTCCGCAAGTACGGCGGCGGCCTGTGGTACGACCCCGGCCTCCCGCAGGTCCGCGACCTGGCCACCAAGGCCGTCCTGGACGTCGTCCACAAGTACGACGTCGACGCCGTCCACTTCGACGATTACTTCTACCCCTACCCCGAGGACGGCGACTTCCCCGACGCCGCCACCTACAAGGCCTACGGCAAGGGCCTGTCCAAGGCCGACTGGCGGCGCCGCAACGTCGACACCCTCGTCCAGACCCTGTCCCAGCAGATCCACCAGGCCAAACCCTGGGTCCGGTTCGGCATCAGCCCGTTCGGGGTGTGGCGCAACAAGTCCAGCGACCCCAACGGGTCGGCCACCAGCGCCCTGCAGAGCTACGACGACATCTACGCCGACACCCGCGGCTGGATCAAGAAGGGCTGGCTGGACTACGTCACCCCCCAGCTGTACTGGCCGATCGGCGACCCCCGCGCCGACTACGCCGAACTCGTCGCCTGGTGGGCCGGCCAGGTCAAGGGCACCAGGGTGCAGCTGACCATCGGGCAGGCCGGCTACCGCGTCGGCGAACCCGGCGCCTGGCGCAAACCCGCCGAGCTGTCGCGCCACCTCACCCTCAACCGCAAGTACCCGCAGGTCCGCGGCGACGTGTTCTTCAGCGCCGCCGACATCGCCGCCAACCGCCGCGGGTTCGCCGCCCGCGTCCGCGACGACCACTACTCCCGCCCCGCGATCCCGCCCGCCGTCACCGGACGCGGCGGGCACGCCCCGCCCCCCGTCCAGGACACCAAGGCCGTCCCCGACGGCAAGGGCGTCAAGGTGCAGTGGCGGCCCTCGCAGGACGCGGTGTCCTACGCGGTGTACCGCGCCGACGGCAAGACCGCCGGATGCGCGCCCCTCGGCGGCGCCCGCCTCATCGGCGACGTCCGCGGCGGCGGCGTCATCGACCCCTCCGCCAAGCCCGGCCGCGCCTACACCTACTACGTCACCGCCCTGGACCGCCTCCACCACGAGAGCGCTCCCGCGCGCGGCTCAACGGTTACCGCCGCCGAAGGATAATGATCATGCTCCGTGGGGAAGAACACAGCACTGCCCGCCCCCCGGAGGTACAGAGCATGGCGCTGTCGATGGAGGAACAGCGGATCCTCACCCAGATCGAGGTCCGCCTGAGCGAGGACGACCCGCGGCTCGCCGGCCGCCTCGCACGGCTCGGCACCCCGCGCGGCCGCCGCGCCCGTGTGATCACCGCGGCGGCCATCGCCGCCGTCGTCGTCCTGGCGGCCGTCGGAGCCGCGATCGCCGCCGTCCTTCTGCAGTGACCCGCCCCACCACCCGCCCCGGCCGCCCGCCGCCCGCGACCCCGGACGGCCCGCGGCCCCGCGCACGCCCACCCCTGAACACCCGCGGGACACCGCCCCCGGCCCTGACCCCGATGTGACGCGGCCTGGAGACGGCGAACGCCGAGGCCCCGGCGAGAACGGATCTCGCCGGGGCCTCGGCGCTCAGGCCGGTGTGGTGGTCGCCTCACGGCGAAAGGCACAACGGAGTTCCAGCCCGGACCGTACGGACCGGCGGTATTCCCCGAAGGCGTTGTGTAGAGCCCGGGGGACACATGCCACACCGACGCCACCCACCATAACGGCAACCGGGCACTGCTCATTCCACCGGGGCCGCCCGCGTGTCCACCATCACCTCACCCGCGGGTGACGGTTGCCTGCGCCCGTGCACCGCCCCCGCGCCCGATGCGTCCCTGAAGATGAACCGACGCGGAGAACGCCGGAACCGGCCGCCGGGACGGGGAACACCCGGCGGCGCCACCGGCCCGCGCACACCACCGCACGGTGAGGAGACGGGGAACGTGGGACCAGAGGGGAACGGCGCCGACACCGCTATCGCCGCAGGCACCGGCACCGCAGCCGGCACCGGCGCCGGCGCCGGGCGCACGACCGGTAGCGGCGTCATCATCGATCCATCCACGGGCGGGCATGCCGCCGGACCGGGCGCGTCCTGGGAACTGCCCGCCGAGCCGCGCACCGCGGCCCGCGCACGCGCCCTCACCGCACGGACCCTGGACGCCTGGCACGTCACCGACCCCGGCGACGTCGACGACATCGTCCTGATCGTCGACGAGCTGGTCACCAACGCCGTCGTGCACGGCACCGGCCCCGTCCGCCTCGGCCTGCACCTGGACGGCGCCCGCCTCACCGGCGAGGTCGGCGACGCCGACCCCTCCGCCCCCGGCCCGGCCCGCCCCGCGCCGCCCGTCCTGGACTGGGCCGAGGCCGGCCGCGGGCTGCTGCTGGTCACCGCGCTCGCCACCGCGTTCGGCGCCCGCTCCCACCCCGCCGGCAAGACCGTCTGGTTCACCCGCGACCTGCACCGCACCGGCGCCGCCGAACGCCGGCCCGTCACCGCCGCCGGGGCCGCCCCGGCGCTGAAGCCGGCTCCGCCCCACCACTGACCACCCCACCGGCCGCGCCGCCGGCAGCCGACGGCGAGGCCGGGGCGGGGGAGCGGGCGGGGCGGCGCAGGACGTGCCGGGCCAGCACGGCCGCGGCCAGCGCCGCCACCAGCCCGCACACCCCCGCCCACCCGAACCGCTCGTAGGCGCGCACCCCCAGCCACGACCCCGCGCTGCCGCCCAGGAACGAGCACGTCATGTAGGCGGTGTTGAGACGCGCCCGGGCCTGCGGCCGCAGCGCGAAGATCCGCGCCTGGTTGGCGACCTGCCCCGACTGCACCGCCGCGTCCAGCAGCAGCATCCCCGCCACCAGCGCCGCCATCCCCGCGGCGCCGCCCGCCGACCCGAACGCCAGCACCGCCGCCGCGGCCAGCGCCGCCAGCGCGCACACCGGGGTGACCGCGTCGGGCCCCGCCCGGTCCACCCGCCGCCCCGCGACCGGCGTGCAAACCATGCTCGCCGCGCCCACCAGCGCCACCAGCCCGACCGCCTGCGCGCCCAGCCCGTAGCGGGGACCGCTGATCAGCAGCGCCACCGCCGTCCACGCCGCGCTGAACCCGCCGAACATCGCCGCCTGGTACACGCAGGACCGCCGCAGGTCCGGCTCGTCGCGCAGCAGCCGCACCGCCTCGCCCAGCAGCCGCGGATAGCGCTGCCGCGACGCCGGCGCCGTCACCGGCACCACGACCGCCAGCACCGGCGCCAGCAGCAGCGCCAGCACCGCCGCGATCAGGTACGGGGCGCGCCAGCCGAGCTGGGCGCCGGCCACCCCGCCGAACGCCCGCGCCAGCAGGATCCCGCCAATCAGCCCGCTCAGCAGCGTGCCGGTCACCGCGCCGCGCCGCCGCTCACCCGCCAGCCCCGCCGCCATCGGCAGGATGATCTGCGGGACCGACGTCGTCGCGCCCACCAGCGCGCCCGCAGCGACCAGGACCCGCGCGTCCGGCGCCAGCCCCGCCGCCAGCAGCCCCGCACCGGTCAGCGCCGTCAGCACCGCGATCAGCCGCCGGTGCGGCACCCGGTCCCCGAGCGGCACCAGCAGGAACATCCCCGCCGCGTAACCGAGCTGCGCGGACGTCGCCGCCAGCGCCGCCGTGCCGCCGGACACGCGCAGCCCGTCGGCGATCAGCGGGATCAGCGCCTGCGGGAAGTAGATGTTGGCGACCGTCACCCCGCAGGTCAGCGCGAGGAACCAGGTCAGCCGCCGCCCGAGGACCGCCTCACCCGGCGCCTCACCGGAATCGGACGGCGGCGGGCCGGAGGACGCGGCATCAGGGGAGGGGCTGTCGGGGGGAGACGGGGGCAACGGACGCACCTCACAGAAGAACCGGTTATAACGGTTCAGGACGGTACCAGTTAAACCGGTTCGCGGCTATCCTCGACGCCATGAACCCCTCCGCCCCGACCGCCCCGTTCCGCCAGGGCGCCGGCCGGCCCTGCCTGGACTTCATCCGCACCCTGCGCCACCGCGGCGCGCCCGGCGCGGTCGAGGAACTCGCCGGCCCCGCCGCCCTCGACGCCTGGATCCGCCAGTTCGGCCCCTACGACACCGGCCCGGACGGCATCGGCCCGGACGGTGAACAGGACGGCACGCGCGCCGGGGGGCACGCCGACGCGGCCGATCTGCTCGCCGCGCGTGCCCTGCGCGAGGCGATCCACCGGCTCGTCACCGCCGCCCTCGACGGCGGCCCCGCCACCGCCGACCCCGCGGCCCGCGACCTGGTCAACGCCGCCGCCGCCCGGCCCGTCCCCGTCCCCGCCCTCGACCCCGCCGGACGGCTGCGCCACCACGCCGAAGACCCCGTCACCGCGATGCTCGCCGTCCTGGCCCGCGACGCCCTCGACCTGGTCACCTCCACCGCCCTCGACCGCGTCCGCGCCTGCGCCGGCGACCGCTGCGGCGCCCTGTTCCTGGACACCTCCCGCCCGGGGACCCGCCGCTGGTGCTCCATGAACACCTGCGGCAACCGCGCCAAGAAGGACGCCCTGCACGCCCGCGGCCACACCCCCTGACCCGCCCCTGACACGCCCCCGGGGTCAGGCCTGCAGCGGGCAGCGGTCCACCACCCAGATCTCCTCCTCGTCCCCCGACGGCGGACGCGGCGGCTCGTCGGTCAGCCGGTCCAGATGCCACTCGATGTGCGCCAGCGGCCCCCGCCAGCCCGCCAGCAGATCCGCCAGCGGACGCGGAGGACCCGGTGCCCCGTACGGCCGCGGATCGGGCAGCTCCCCCTCCCACAGCGCGTCGTCGCAGTCCGCCGCCCAGTGCGCCGCCGCCTCCAGCACCTGGTTCAGATCCCGCGCCAGATCCCCCAGCGACCGCAGCGCCATCGCGTCCTGGATCATCCGCTCCCGCGCGTCATAGGGCAGCTCCCGGTCGAACGCCGCAGGGAACGGAGGGCGCCGCCCCTCCAGCACCGGCTCCTCACCGGTCGCCGCCGCCCGGACCGCCGCCAGCTGCCAGCGCGTCCACTCCGCCAGATGCCCCAGCACGCCCCGCAGCGCCGCCGCGCCCTCACCGCCGCCGCGCACCTCCGCGGCCGCCTCCCGCAGCCGCGACCGCACGAACTCCAGCCGGTCCAGCGTCCACGCCCGGGCCCGCGCCGCCCCCGCCGGGCCGCTGCGCCGCTCGTCGGCCGCGGGCCGCGGCATCGGCACCCGCAGCGCCGCCAGCAGCCCGTCCAGATCCCTTACGTCCGCGCCGCGCCCCGACAGCACCGCCGCGCCCACCCGGTCCAGCCGGAACATCCGCGGCCCGTCCCGCATCAGGCACCACCCCACCAGGTACTCCCCATAGGGGGCGGTGACCAGCCCGTGCGCCTCCACGTCCCGGAAGCTGCGCGCGCCCGCCTGATCGGTGTAGGCGAGCCGGACGACCCGGCGCCGCCGCACCGCCTCGGCGAGCGTGTCGCGGACCGGGCCCATCAGCGACGCGACCTGCCCCAGCGGCTCCGGCTCCGCCGGCTCCTCCAGCACGTACCCGCGGCGGCCGTGCGGCCGGACCGCGAGCCCGCCGTGCGTCAGCAGCTCCAGGTCGCGGCGCACCGTCCGCTCGCTGACCCCGAGGCGCGCGGCCAGCTCCCGCTGCTCCAGCGGCTCGGGCGAGGCGGCGCGCAGCTCCGCGACGAGCGCCAGGAGCCGGTCCACCCGATCGGCATGCTCCACACACCCATCGTGACCGCCGCCACCGACATTATGCGGCGCCGAAGACGCCTGTAACCCTTACGGCACAGGCGATCCCGGCCCTCCCAGCCCTCCCCGGGGACGGCCGGCCGGACGGCCCCGGAGGGTCAGCGGCCCGACAGCTCGGCCGCCAGCCCCTCGAAGTCCGCCGCCGTCAGCGTCAGCGCGCTGCCGATCGCCTGCGTCGCCTCCGCGCTGCCCAGATGCCGCGTCGCCGCCCGGTCCAGATACGCCTCCACCAGCCGCGCACCGGTCAGCCGGCCGCGCGGGCGCAGCGTCGCCGCCTCCCGTTCCACGACGGCCCACGCGTCCGAGCCGAGCCGCAGCGACCGCTCCTCGGCCAGCAGCCCGACCAGCGCCGACCGCGCCCGCCCGTCGGCCAGATCCGGCAGCCGCACCGCCCGCAGATCGGTCACCAGCTCCGGCGACGCCGCCGACAGCTCCCCGACCCGGTCCGGCTCGCAGGTGCCCAGCAGCGCCGTGTCGTTGACGCCTTCCAGCCGCGTCCGGTACAGCACCGACGCGTACGCCGCGCCCTGCGCCTCGTCGAGGATCAGCCCGTCCAGGCCGTCCAGCAGCAGGACGTGCCCGGCGTGCTCCTCCAGCGCCGACCGCAGCCCCTCCGGGCCCGCGTCGCGCAGGTCCTCGGCGTGCACCGAGCGGACCTCGCCGCTGGAGGCCTCCACCTCCGCCAGCGCCCGCGCCACCATCCGCGCCAGCCGCCGCTGCCCGCTGGACGGCGCGCCGATCAGCAGCAGCGCCGGCGCCGACGCGCTCGACACCTCCTGCCCGCGCAGCCGCCGTGCCCACTTGCCGCGCCGCCGCACCTCCGTCACCACCCGGCCGATGTCGTCGGCGCCGCACAGGAACCGGATCCCGTACGCCTCGGCGACCTGCGGGGCCGAGTCCGGCACCGGCGCGGGCGGCGCCGGCGGGACCGGCTCGGGCACCGGCACCGGAGGCGGCGGCAGGTCCGGCTGCTGCGCCGCCGGCGGTGCCACGGGCGGTGCCGCCGGTGGCGCGGCGGGTCGCGGGGCGGGCGGCGGCGAGGCCGGCGGCATCGGCGCGCCCGGCCACGCCGGACCCTGGTCGAGCTTGGTGCGGAACGCGTCGGTGTCCAGCTGCGTCGCCGGTGCGTGCACCGCCGGCGGCTCGGGCTCCGGCGGCCACGACGGCCCGTCCGCCCCGTCCTGGACGGGCTCCGACGGCCACCGCGGCTCCTCCATCGCAGCGGGAGCAGGCGGCGGGGGAGCGGGCGGCGCGGGTTCGGGAACAGGTTCCTGCCGGGCCGCCGCGGGCGCGTCCGGTTCCGGGGCGGCGGGCGGCGGAGGAGGCGGCGCGATCCGTGGCGGCGGGACGTCGGACGCCAGCGGGTTCACCGGCCCCGGCCGCTCACCGTGCACCGCCGGAGACGGCGCGGGCGGGACCGACGGGTCCGCGCCATGCGCCGCATGCGCGGACACCGGCGGCGAGACAGGCGGCGAGACGGGGGGCGGCGGCATCGGCGGGGCCGACGGCGGCTCCACCGGCGCGACGGCCGGCGGCGGGCCCGGCGCGTCCTGCGCGGGCTCCGGCACCGGCGCGACCGGCCGGTCGGCGCCCGAGGAGGCCCGCTCGGCGGCCATGTGCGCGCGCGCCGCCTTGATGATGTCCCACGCCGACAGCTCGTCGGTCGACGGCGGGGAGTGCATCGCCGGCGACGTCAGCTCCGCCGCGACCGCCTGCGGCACCGCGAACCCCGTCGCCGGCGGCGGCACCTGCGCCAGCCGGCACCACGTCAGCCCGAGGGTGTAGGTGGTGGCCAGCAGTGCCGCGAGCGCGTCGGGGTCGTCGCGGCGCAGCGCGTCCGGCAGCCGCCCGTCGCGCGGCCACAGCGCCCGCAGCGGGTTGGCGGGATCGCCGAGCACCGCCTGCAGTGTGCGGGCGCTGTCGGGGTCCAGCCAGCGCTGCAGCGCCGGCAGCGCGCCCGGCGCCGCCGCCAGGTCGGCGGCCAGCACCGCGATCCCGGCGCGGCGGACCTCGTCGTGGCTGCGGCCGCCCGGCGCGGGACGCGGCCCGGTCAGCCCGTGCACGATCTGCTCCAGGTCGTACAGGGCCAGGCGCAGGTACTCGCCCGGCGCGGTGTCGCGGACCATCGGGGTGGCGAACTCGGCGGGGCAGCGGCGCCGCCACTCCTGCACGATCGCCTCGGGCCCGTAGCGGACGGTGGCCATGTCCTGGTTGACCATCCGCAGCGACGCGGCGGTGACGGCGGCGAGCGCGTCGGCGCCGGGCCGGAACCGCGGGTCGGCCTGCAGGCCCGCCGCGACCTCGTACATCACCCGCGCGATGTGCGCGGCGCCGCCGCCGTCGCCCGCGCCGAGCCGGTGGATGTAGTAGCCGGCCAGGGTGCCGAAGTCGGGCGGCATCATCCAGTGCAGCTGGTCGGCGGAGGTGGTCAGGAACGGGATGAACGACTCGATCAGCGGGTGCTCGGTCAGCACCACCGGCGAGCCCGCGCACCACAGCAGCGCGCCCCATGCGGCGGCGATGGTGCTGGGCGTGCCGGGCTGGAACATCGGGTCGCGCTGGGCGAACTGCTGCGGGTCGACCGCCAGGGCGGTGGTGATGGCCTGGGAGATCCGCGCGACGACCGCGGTGTCGGGGACGGGCCCGAGGAATCCCAGCGGCGCCACGCGCCCGGCCGCCAGGTCGGGGCCGGTCGGGTACAGCTGCGGCGGGACGGGCGGGGTGCCGGCGCCGCGCGGCGCCGGGACCGCGACGCGCCGGTCGGCGGGCTCGGGCGGGGGAGGGCAGGGGTGCCAGGCGCCGTCCAGCCCGCACCGGTACCAGCGCCCCCACGCGCCGAACAGCCACCATTCCCCGGCGCCCCACAGCATCCGCGCGGCGATCTGCCCGGCCCGGTCCTGCGGCTGGGCGGTCCGCCACCACGGCGAGGCGACCAGTTCGCGCACGTTGCCCTCGACCGCCGCGAACAGGTCCCCGCTCGGGCCGCCTCCCGTCCCGCCGGGTCCCGCCCCGGCCCCCTGCCAGCTCACCCGGCGAATAGTAGTCCTCCCCGGCGGAGTGTCCGGCATGTCGTGTTCTGGAGGTCGTTTGCCCGCCCCTCTCTGCGTAATGAGTGTTATGGCACGATGCTCCTGAACGGTCGAGAGGGGAGCGGCGATGGGCGTCGACGCGGCGGCGCGCACCCGCGCCCAGGGACTCGCGCTCGCGGTGTTCTCCTCGGTCTGCTTCGGCGCGTCCGGCCCGTTCGGCAAGGCGCTCATCGAAGGCGGCCTTGACCCGCTGCAGGCGGTGTGGCTGCGCATCACCGTCTCGGCGCTCGCGCTCGTCCCGATCGTGTGCGCCGCGCGGGCCCGGCGCGGCGCACGGCGCGGCGCACGGCGCGGCGCCCGCCCCCTGCGCGCGCAGCTGCGGCCCCACCTCGGGCGGCTGGCGGCCTACGGGCTCACCGGCGTCGCCGGCTGCCAGGCCTGCTACTACCTCGCCGCGTCCCGGCTGCCCGTCGGCGTGGCGATCCTGCTGGAGTTCACCGGCCCGGTCATGGTGCTGGCGTGGCTGCGGCTGGTGCGCCGCGCCCCCGTGCACCGCACCGCGGCCGCCGGCGTCGCCGTCGCCATGGCGGGCCTGGCGCTGGTCGTCCAGGTGTGGACGGGCCTGAGCCTGGACCCGCTCGGCCTGGCCGCCGGGCTCGGCGCCGCCGCCTGCCAGGCGTCCTACTTCCTGCTGGTCGACCGCCTCGCCGGACGCGTCGACCCGCTGGTCATCACCACCGCCGGCAGCGTCGTCGCCGCGGCCGCGCTCGCCGCCCTCGCCACCCCGTGGGCGCTGCCGTGGCGGGTGCTCGGCGCCGCCGTCCCCGTCGGCGGGCACACCGCGCCCGGCTGGGCGCTGGTCGCCTGGATCGCGCTGGTCAGCACCGTGCTGGCCTACCTGACCGGGATCGCCGGCCTGCACCGGCTGTCCGCGCAGGTCGGCGGCGCCATCTGCTACACCGAGGCGGTCGCCGCGACCCTCATCGCCTGGGCGGCGCTCGGTGAGCGCCTCACCGCCGTCCAGATGGCCGGCGGCGTGATCGTCCTGGCCGGCGCCTACATCGCCCAGCGCGCCGCCGCCCCGCCGGACGCCGCGGTCCCGGCAGACGCCCTCGCCGCGGGCGCCGCGCCCGGGAAAGGCGCGGCGCCCGCGGCACGGCCCGCCGACGCCCCGCACTGACCGGCCCTCCAGCGCGGGGCATGCGGGGGCGGACGGTCAGGCGTTCTCGGCGCGGAACCGGCGCGCCCCCAGCCACACCGACACCACCAGCAGCACCGCCGCGACCAGCGCGCCCTCCGCGACCGCCGCCGTCGCGTAGTCGCCCAGGAACGCCGCCCGCACCGCGTCCACCACGTACCGGAACGGCGTGCACCGCGACACCGCGTCCAGCCAGCCCGGCGCCAGGCTCATCGGCAGCAGGATCCCCGACAGCAGCAGCAGCGGCAGCGTCACCGCCGACAGCAGCGGCGCGAACGCGTCCTCGCTGCGGGTCCGCATCGCCAGCACGTACGACAGCGACGCGACCGCGACCGCCAGCGACATCACGAACAGCAGCCCGACCGCGACGCCGCCCGCCGGCGCCCGCAGCCCCAGCGCCAGCCCGACCGCCACCAGCATCACCGCCTGGACCGTGACGATGACGGTGTCGCGCAGCACCCGGCCGAGCAGCAGCGCGGTGCGGCTCACCGGCGTCACCCGCAGCCGCTCCACCACCCCCGACCGCAGCTCCCCGATCAGCCCGAACCCGACGAACCCGGCGCCGAACAGCGCGAGCTGGATCAGCACGCCCGGCACGAACACCTGCCAGGCGTTGCCCGCGCCGAAGCCGCGCACGTCCACCAGCCGCGACAGCAGCGGCCCGAACAGCACCAGGTACAGCAGCGGCTGCATCGCGCCGAACACCACCGCGACCTTGCTGCGCAGCGTCTGACGCAGATACCGGCCGAACACCAGGCGGGTGTCGGCGGCGGTCCGTGCCAAGGACATCGCACTCCTCCTTCTGTTGGTTGGAACGCGGCCCGCCGCCGGTCAGGCGGCGTCGCGCAGGGAACGGCCGGTGACGGTGAGGAACACGTCGTCGAGGCTGGGACGGGCCAGGTTCAGCGACGCCAGCTCCACCCCCGCCGCGTCCAGCGCCCGCACCAGGCCCATCAGCTGCCGCTCGCCGTCCTCGACGGTCAGCCGCACGGCGCCGCCGGCGGCCACCGCCTCCCGCACCGCGCGATGCCGCGCCAGCGCCTCGCGGGCCCGCGCCGCGCCCGACGGGTCGGCGAGCTCGAGGGTGACCACGTCACCGGCGACGCGGCGCTTCAGCTCGGCGGGCGTGCCCGCCGCGACGATGCGGCCCCGGTCGATGATGAACAGCCGGTCGCACAGCGCGTCCGCCTCGTCGAGGTAGTGCGTGGTCAGGAACACCGTCGTGCCGTCCTCGGCGCGCATCGACCGGACGTGCTCCCACAGGTTCCCGCGGCTCTGCGGGTCCAGGCCGGTCGTCGGCTCGTCCAGGAACAGCAGCGGCGGCCGGTGCACCAGCCCCAGCGCGACGTCCAGCCGCCGCCGCTGCCCGCCCGACAGCGCCCCGCACGGACGGTCCTGCAGGCCCTCCAGCTCCAGCCGCGCGCACAGCTTGGCGATCCGCTCCGCGCGGCCGTCCACCCCGTACAGGCGGGCCTGCAGGTCCAGCTCCTCGCCGACCGGGACGGACGGGTCGGTGCCGCCGCCCTGCGCGACGTACCCGATGCGGCGCCGCACCCCGCCCGGGTCGGCGCGCAGGTCCCGCCCGGCGACCGTTGCGGTGCCGGCGGTCGGCGCCAGCAGCGTCGTCAGCATCCGCAGCGTGGTGGTCTTCCCGGCGCCGTTGGGGCCGAGGAACCCGACGATCTCGCCGGGCGCCACGGACAGGTCCACGCCGCGCACGGCCTCGACCGTCCCGTGCTTGCCGGTGAACGTGCGGGCGAGCCCGCGTGCCTCGATCACGATGACCTCCGGTGGGGGGTGAACGACTCGCCGATAGAGTAACCACAAATTTGCAGTCACTCCAAGTTTTCAGTGACGCCAGCGAAGGTAGGATCTCCGGCATGGCAGAGGAGCTCGACCGGCGGTCCGAACCCGAACTCGGCCTGCGCGAGCGCAAGAAGCGCGAGACCCGCCGCCGCATCGCCGACATCGCCACCGGGCTGTTCATGACGCGCGGCTTCGACAACGTCACCGTCGCCGACGTCGCCCGCGCCGCCGACGTGTCGGTCAACACGGTCTTCAACTACTTCAGGACCAAGGAGGACCTGTTCTTCGACCGCCAGGACGAGATGGTCGAGGCCGTCGGGCGCGCCTTCCGCGAACGGCGACCCGGCGAGGGCGTCGTCGCGCTCTACCGCCGCACCTACCTCGAGGGACTCGACCAGGGCTCCTACCGCACCGCCTTCCACGAGGGCTCGGAGGTGTGGTTCAAGACCGTCAGCGACAGCCCCGCCCTCACCGCCCGCTCCCGCGAGCTCGGCCAGCAGCTCAAGGACGCCCTCGCCGGCCTGCTCGCCGAGGAGACCGGCGCCGGCCCCGACGACGTCGCCCCCCGCGTCGCCGCCGCCATGATCTACGCCGCGCAGGGCGTGCTCATCGAGGAGATCGCCGCCCGCAAGGCCGCCGGCGAGACCCTCGCCGAGATGCGCGACGACGTCTACGCCTCCGCCGCCCGCGTCTTCGACATGCTGGAACACGGCATCGGCGACTACGCCCCCAAACCCGCCCCCGGCGAGTAGCGCGGGCGCCCGGCCGCGCCCGTCGCGGCGCCCCCGCCACCGGCGTCCGCCCGGGCCGGAGACGCATGGCCCCGCACCGGTCCGGGTACGGCGCCGGAAAATGAGTGTCGAGGCGCTCCGCGGCGTTCCTAAAATCCATGATTGCGGAGGCGATCAATCATGGACACCCCCACGCTCCTTGCCCACCTGCAGACCCACGACACCCCCCTCACCCTGCCCCGGGGCGGCACCCTGCGCTGGGACGACGCGGACCTGCACCGCGCCGCCCACGCCGCCGGCCCCGAGCACTACGCGCTGCTGGCCCTCGCCCCCGGCACGCTGCCCTGGCAGCGCGCCCGCGTCCTGCTGCAGACCCTCGCCGCCTCCCAGGCCGGTCTCGACGACGCCACCCGCGACACCCTCGCGCGCCTCGCCCGCGTCCTGACGCTGGCGCTGCCGCCCGCGCACGTCATCACCGTCCTGCTCGCGCTGCGCCGGCTGCGCGCCAACCACAAGCACACCACCCGCACCGTGCTGCGGTTCGTGCTGGAGCACCCCGACGCCGACGCCCTCATCGCCGCCCGCCGCCCCGCCCTGCTCGACTGCTTCGAGCACGCGCTCGGCAAGACCGCCGCCCGCGGCTGCGCCCGCCGCATCGACGACGGCGACACCGGCTCGGACTACCTGCGGCGCCGCCTGCTGCGCTTCCTCGCCGTCCCCGCCGCCGCACCCGCCCGCGTCCAGGCCCTCTACGCCGCCGCCGCACCCGCGCCCGCGCACACCGCGACGGGAGCGGGCGCCGCGGCCGGCGCCGGCGCCGCGCGGCCCCTGCCCGACGAGCCCGCCCTCACCCTCGACACCGCCCGCCGGCAGCCCTCCACCGTCACCGCCACCAACCGCGGCGACATCGCCGCCACCCTCGTCCACCTGTACCGCGGCGGCCCCGCCGAGGACCTGTACGCCGCCCTCGGCCGCTACGTCGACGACGCCGCCCGCGCCTTCCCCCGCTTCGCCGGCACCGTCGCGCTCGTCCTGGACGCCTCGGCGTCCATGCGCGGCTACGGCGAACGCGAATGGGCCGTGCTGTCGCAGGCCGCCGCGCTGCGGATGCTGCTGTCGCGCGTCTGCGACCGGCTCGAGGTCGTCGAGGTCGGCGGCGACGAACGCGCCCCCCGCGGCGCCACCGACCTCGCCACCGGCGTGCTGGACGCCCTCGCCGCCGGCCCCGACCTGGTCGCCGTCGTCTCCGACGGCTACGAGAACCGCTTCCCCGGCGACCTCGCCCGCGTCACCGCCACCCTCCCGCGCGCCGGCGTCACCACCCCCGTGGTGTTCTGCCACGCCCTGTTCACCGCCGCCGACGACCTCACCCTGCGCCGCCCCGACCCGTCGCTGCCGCAGCGGGGGTTCTGGCACCAGGACGACTTCACCGCCCTGCTGCCCTGGATGTTCGCGCACTGCCCCGCCGGCCGCCCCTGGCTGCGCACCGCCCTGCACGCCCGCCTGGACGCCCTGGACCGGCAGGCCGCCGACCTCACCACCGCCCTCGCCGCCTGACCCGCCCCACCGCAGGCCCGCGCCCCCCGGCGCGCCCACCCGCGCGCAGGCCGGGACGCCCGCCGGGACGCCCCGGCCGCCGGCACGAACGAAAGGAGCACCGCATGACCGAGATGACGGCGCTCGACACCCTGGTGCCCGGCCCGCTCAGCCTCGCCGGGCACCGCCTCGGCACCCCGCAGCAGGCCGGCGCCTTCACCATGGTGCCGATCTCCGGCCCCGACCGCCCCGGCTTCGTCCCGCCCCGCACCGGGCTGAAGCTGTCGCGCGTCACCGGCTACGGACGCCTCGAACTGCGCAACGGCGCCGCCGACGGCGTCGCGATCGTCCCCCTGCACATCGGCTACGTCCAGGACGCCGCCCAGAACCACGCCCTGTGCCGGTCGGCGTTCCTGGCCCCCGGCCAGAAACTGCTGTTCGAGGACGCCTGCTGCGTCCAGCAGACCCAGGGCGGCTACCTCACCGGACGCGACCAGTGGTTCTTCGTCCTGCCCGGCGAACTGCGCGCCCGCGCCCTGGATCTGCGCGGCGTCCACGGCTACGCCAAGCTGTGGGACGACATCGCCGAGCTCAACCAGCGCTGCGGGCTGCCCCGCCGCGGCCACCTCGAGCAGATCCTGTCGCGCAAGCGGCCCGTCCTCACCCAGTTCCAGAGCCGCCTGGAACCCCAGCCCGGGCAGGTCGGCGCCCTGTTCCTGGTCGACGGCCGCTTCGCCGGCCTGGAGATCTGCCCCGGCCCCCGCTACTTCGCCGAGATGTGGCCCGCGCTGGCCTGCTTCGCCTACGGCGTCGCCGCCTGGCGCGCCGAACCCGCCCCCGCGCCCGCCGCCCCCTACGACGCCGCCACCCTCGCCGAACTGCGCGGCGCCCTGGACCGCGACCGCGCCGCCCGCCTCACCGGCATCGCCGCCCGGCTCGCCGCCGCCGCGCTCGACGAGGCCGCCGACGTGCAGGAGGAGGAACGCTACCTGGACCTGCGGCTGTCCACCGTCACCGGACCGCACCTGGCCGGGCAGGTCGTCACCGACGGCGGCCAGGCCGTCTACGCCTCCCTGTTCGCCCGCTGACCCGGCCTCCGCGCGGACCCGCCCGGGACGGCCCCCAAAAGGGGTTGCCCCGGGCGGCCCCCACCCAGTTGAATCGGACCCACGGGAACTGAGCCGGACCCGTCAGGCGAAAACCCGGATTCCACGTCCGGATCTCGCACGACGCTCATCACGTCGCCAAGCGATCAGGAGCCCGACCCGGTGCCGGCCACCTGTCCCGTCTCCTCCAGGTAGGGCGCGAGCGCCGCCCGCACGTCCCCCGGCATCTCCCGCTTGGACTTGGAGCCCGGGTCGACGAACACGTGCCGCACCTCCCCGTCGGCCATCAGCCGCCCGCCCACCGTGAACCGCGGACGCACCACCATGCTCGTCGTCCCCAGATGCGCGACCGGCATCTCCACGTCCACCAAATCGTCGAACCGCGCGCCCTCCCGGTACCGGATCCGCGCCTCCGCCACCACCAGGTCGTAGCCCGCGCCCACCATCTCGTCCGGCCCGCACACCGCCGCACGCCAGAACTCCGTGAGCGCCACGTCGTAGAAGAACAGGTAGTGGCCGTTGAACACCACGCCCTGCTGGTCGCACTCGCTGTACCGCACCCGCAGCCGATGCGTGAAGATCTTCCCCATACCGCCACATCCTGCCGCACTCCCGCACACGACGAACGGCGACATCCCCGGCCGGCCCCTGCCGCACGGCCCAGGCGAAAGCCATAACCATCACTTCTGCAACTGAGAAGAACCATCTGTTGGACTTCTGGCTCCCGGGCGCCGAGCATAGGAGGTGAACCACCAAGCCACCAGGAAGGACGACACGATGGACAAGGCCATGCGCCCCGAGGACATCACCCGCCTGTTCGTCGAGCGCTCCAACGCCGGCGACGCCGCCGGAGTCGCCGCCCTCTACGAGGAGGACGCCGTGCTCGCCTACCCGCCCGGCTCGCAGACCGTCGGACGCGACGCGATCCGCGCGCTGTGGGAGAAGGTGCTCGCCGCCCGCCCCCACTTCGAACCCGAGGAGCCGCTGCCGACCCTGGTCAGCGGGGACATCGCCCTCACCTCCACCCCGCCCCGCGACGGCGCCGGCGCCCGCGCCCAGGTCGTCCGCCGCCAGCCCGACGGCAGCTGGCTCCGCGTCCTCGACCAACCCGAGTTCACCACCCCCGCCCCCTGACCCCGCGCCCGCCCGGCCCGCCCCTTCGGGGGCCGCCCGCCGTCTCGCCCGGATTCTCCCGGCCCGGCATTCGGCCGCATTCGGCCACCTGAATTCACCTGCGAGTCATGCCGGACCGCAGCAATTAAGGCGCCGTGGAACCGCCGCACCGAACGCGAAATACTTCGCCGCCTGTACGATTCCGGAGGCCCTTCTTGGAATCGTACAGGAGCCCGATGCGAAACCGTCTTCTCGCCATTGCCGCCTCGGCGGCGGCCGTGGTACTGGGCACGTCGCCGACGGCGGCGGCCTCGCCCTCGCCCAAGCAGCTGATAAGCGCCACCTTCGCCGACCCCGACGTCTACCGGGTCGGCGACACCTGGTACGCCTACGCCACCGGCGACGGCCCCGCCCACGTCCAGATGGCCACCGCCCCGGCGCTCAACGGCCCCTGGACCCGCCTGGGCACCGACCCGCTGCCGCAATACCCCGCCTGGGTCGGTTCCGGCGTGGCCTGGGGGCCGGACGTCTCCCGCCGCGCCGACGGGAAATTCCTCATGTACTACACCGCCTCCATGCCGACGCCCGGCGACGCGAAGAGCTCCTTCCGCAAATGCATCGGCGCGGCCCTTGCCGACGGCCCCGAAGGCCCGTTCGCCCCCGTGGGCGCCGAGCCGCTGATCTGCGCGGCCAAGACCGCGGCCGACACCTGGGAGCCCTACGACTCGATCGGCCCGAGCAGCTTCGTCGACACCGACGGCAGCCGCTACCTCCTTTGGTCGCACGTCGCCAACCGCCCCGAATTCGGCGACCAGGACTCCTCGATCCAGATGCAGAAGGTCGGCGAGGACGGAGTCACCCTTCTCGGCTCGCCCGGGACCCTCGTCCACGAGAAGGGCGAAGGGGTCGTCGACGGGTACACCACCGAGGCGCCCGACCTGGTCAGGCGCCCCGACTCCTACGCCCTCGTCTACTCCGGCGGCGCCTGGGACCACGACGACTACTACTCGCGCTACGCCACCGCCACCGCCATCTGGGGCCCCTACACCAAGGGCACCAAGCTCACCAGCATCGACTACACACCCCTGTTCCGCGGGCCCGGCAGCGTCGACGTCGTGACCGTCACCTCACCCGGCCCGGAGAAGGGCGTCCACGTCGTCTTCCACGCCGACGAGAACCCGGCGCCGCCGCCCGGCAACTCCGACCGCGGCATGTACATCCAGGACGTCGTGTGGACCAGCGGCCGGCCGAGCACCCTGCCCGGCCACACCTTCCGCCTCCGCGCGGCGCACAGCTCGAAATGCCTCGACCTCACCGACTCCGGAACCGCCGACCAGGTGAACGTCCGCCAGTGGGACTGCGACGGCGCCGACGCGCAGGACTGGCGGTTCCGCAACCTCGGCGGCGACAGGTACGAGATCAAGAGCCAGGTCAGCGGCAAGTGCCTGGACGTCGCGCACTCCTCGACCGACCCCGGCGGCAACGTCTGGCAGTACACCTGCAACGGCTCGGCCGCGCAGGCGTGGAAGATGGTCCGGGTCGACGACTCCCGCTACCGGCTCGTCTCCGCGGTCAGCGGCCTGTGCCTCGACGTCACCGGCGCGAGCACCGCCTCCGGCGCCAACGTCGAGCAGTGGACCTGCCCCACCGACATGCTCGACCCCTCCCAGCACCCGAACCAGCTCTGGCGCCTGGAAGAGCACGCCTGACCCCGCCGCCCCCGCGCTCCGACCCGCCGCCCCCTGGCTCCGGCCGGCCGGGGGCGGCGCCGCCTCCCGTCAGGCGGCCAGGAAGTCCAGTAGGTCGCGGTTGAAGCGTTCCTTGTCGCCCGGGACCATCGCCAGGCCGTGCGAGGCGCCCTCGTAGACCTTCAGCGTCGCGTCCGGGACGATCCGCGCGGACTTGCGGGCGGTCGCGTCGATCGGGACGATCTGGTCGTCGTCGCCGTGCACGATCAGCGTCGGAACGTCGATCTTCTTCAGGTCGTCGGTGAAGTCGGTCTCGGCGAACGCCGTCGTGCAGTCCACGCCCGCCTTGACGCTCTCGTGCATCGCCATGAACCAGAACGCGTCCCGGTTGCCCTGCGTCGCCCTGGCGTCGGGGCGGTTGGTGCCGAAGAAGGTCTCCGAGACGTCCCGCCAGAACTGCGAGCGCTCCCGCAGGATCCCGGCCTTGATGTCCTCGAACACCTGCGCCGGGACGCCCTCGGGATTGGCGTCGGTCCGCAGCATCAGCGGCGGGATCGCCGACAGCAGCACGACCTTGGCGACCCGCCCCGTGCCGTGCCGGCCGATGTAGCGGGCCAGCTCCCCGCCGCCCATCGAGTGCGCCACCAGCGTGACGTCCCGCAGGTCCAGCGCGCCGAGCAGGTCGGCGAGGTCGTCGGCGAAGGTGTCGAAGTCGTAGCCCTCCCACGGCTGCGACGAGCGCCCGTGCCCGCGGCGGTCGTGGGCGATGCCGCGGTACCCGGCGTCGGCGACCGCCTTCAACTGGTCCTCCCACGCGTCGGCGTTCAGCGGCCAACCGTGGACGAACACCACCGGAGGGCCCGACCCCCAGTCCTTGAAGAAGATCTCGTTGCCGTCGCGCGTCGTGACGAACCCCATCCCGTGAACCCCCAGACGTATCGGTGCGTTCCGGCGGGCGTTCCCGTGCGGGCGCGCCGCTACCCGGATCACGGGACAAGGCCGGGTCGACCTTTCTTTACGCCCCGCACCTCGTCAGGCCCCCGCACCGCGCCGCAGGGGTCCGGCGGCGGCTGAAGTCTCGGCAAAGGCGGGCGCGTGCGGGCGGGGACGCGCGGCGCGCGCGGCTAGCGTGCGGCCATGCCGCAGACGCCCGGCGCCAGGCCCGCGTACGCGCCCGCCGACGTCCCGCCCGACGCGCCCCCGGCACCGCCCGCGCCCCCGGGCCCTCCCGGACCGCCCGGACCTCCCGGCCCGGCGCCGGAGGCCCCAGGCGCCGCGGGACGGGGCGGCCCGCGGCGGATGCCGGCGTGGCTGCCGCGGGCGTTCGCGCTCGCCGGGGTGATCGTGCTGGCGTTCATGGCGCTGCTGTGGCTGCTGGAACGGCTGCGCGGGCTGCTGCTGCTCGTACTGGTCTCGCTGTTCCTGGCGTTCGCGATCGAGCCCGCGGTGAACTGGCTGGCGGCCCGCGGGTGGCGGCGCGGCGCCGGCACCGCGCTGATGTTCGTGGTGATCGGCGTGCTGCTGGCCGGGTTCGCCGGCGGCATCGGGTCGCTGCTGGCGACCCAGGCCACCCACCTGATCAACGGGTTCCCCGGCTACGTCCGGCACGTCGTCGACTGGGTCAACGCGACGTTCGGCACCCACCTGTCGCGCGACACCCTGTTCCAGCGGCTCCCGACGGTGACCGGCACGCTGTCGCGGCACCTGTCGGACCTCGCGCAGAACGTGTGGGGGATCGGCGCCACCGCCTTCGGGGTGGTCTTCAAGGCGCTCGGGGTGCTGCTGTTCACCTTCTACCTGTCGGCGCAGGGCCCGCAGCTGCGCCGGACGGTGTGCTCGCTGCTGCCGCCGCACCGGCAGCGGTCCGTGCTGCGGGCCTGGGAGATCGCGATCGACAAGACCGGCGGCTACATCTACTCCCGCGCGCTGCTGGCGCTGATCTCCGCCGTCGCGCACTACATCGCGCTCATCGGGCTCGGGGTGCCGTACGCGGCGACGCTCGCGCTGTGGGTGGGGGTGGTGTCGCAGTTCATCCCGGCGGTCGGCACGTACCTGGCGGGCGCGGTGCCGGTGCTGATCGCGCTGACCCGCTCGCCGTCGACGGCGCTGTGGATCCTGCTGTTCATCGTCGCCTACCAGCAGGTGGAGAACTACCTGCTGCAGCCGCGCATCACCGCCCGGACGCTGGACATGCACCCCGCGGTCGCGTTCGGGCTGGTGCTGGCCGGGGTGGCGGTGGCCGGGCCGGTCGGGGCGGTGGTGGCGCTGCCGTTCGGCGCGAGCGTGCAGGCGTTCGCCGGCGCCTACATCCGCCGCTACGAGGTGGAGGAGCACCCGCTGACCCGCACGACCCCCGCCCGGCGCGAACGGCGGCCGCCGCCGCGGTGGCTCCGGCGCCGGAAGTGACCCCCGATTATGGCGACACTGTGTCGCCAACATAAGGTTGGCGACACAGTGTCGCCAACTATCCCCGGAGCCCCTCCGTGTTCCTCGCCCTCCGCGACCTGCGGTTCGCCCGCGGCCGCTTCCTGCTGATGGGCACCGTGATCGCACTGATCTCGGTGCTCGCCGCCGTCCTGACCGGCCTGTCGTCCGGCCTCGCCCGCGACGGCGTGTCCGCCCTGCGCGCCCTGCCCGTCACCCACTTCGCCTTCCAGCGCGGCGTCGAGGGAGACCTGTACTCGCGCAGCACCGTGCCCGCCGACGACGCCGCGGCCTGGGCGAAGCGGCCCGGCGTCCGCAGGGCCGCCGCCTACGGCAACCAGCTCGCCCACGCCAAGGACGCCCGCACCGGCCAGGACCTCGACATCGCCGTTTTCGGCATGGACCCCGGCTCCTTCATCGCGCCGCGCCCCGCCACCGGCCGCCCCCTCGGCACCGTCCCCGACGGCGTGCTGATCTCCAGCCGCCTCGCCGCCGACGGCGTGAAGACCGGCGACACCCTCCGGGTCGAGCGCAGCGGCGCCGCGCTGCCCGTCATCGGCACCGTCGGCGACGCGTCCTTCACCCACGTCGCCGTCGTCTACGCGCCGCTGCGCACCTGGCAGCGCATCCACTACGGGCTGCCCGGCGCACCGCCCGAGCAGGCCTACCACCAGGCCACCGCCATCGCCCTGGACGCCGCGCCCTCCATCACCGGCGCCGCGGACGCGCAGGTCGTCACCAAGGACAAGTCCTACTCCGCCTCGCCCGGGTTCGCCGCCGAGACCGCCACCATGACGCTGATCAAGGTGTTCCTGTACCTGATCTCGATGCTGGTCGTCGCCGCGTTCTTCGTCGTGTGGACCGTCCAGCGCAAGGGGGAGATCGCCCTCGTCCGGGCCCTCGGCGGATCCGCCCGGTACCTGGCGCGCGACGCCGTCGCGCAGGTGCTGGCGGTGCTGGTGCCCGCCACCGCCGCCGGGACCGCCGCCGGCATCGGCATCACCGCCGCGCTGCACGCCGCGTCCGGCACCGTCCCGATCGCCCTGGAGGCCGCGCCGCTGACCACCGCCGCCGCGCTGCTGATCGTGCTCGGCGTGCTCGGCGCCGTCGTCACGCTGCGCCGCGTGACCTCCGTCGACCCGCTCGCCGCCCTGGGAGGCAGCCGATGACCGCCACCGCGACCCGCGCCGGGCTCACCCTGTCCGGCGTCACCCTGCGCTACGGCGCCGGCGACACCCTCGTCACCGCCCTCGACGGCGTCGACCTCACCGTCGCACCGGGCGAGGTCGTCGCCGTCGCCGGCCCGTCCGGCTCGGGCAAGTCCAGCCTCCTCGCCGTCGCCGGCGCGCTGATCGCGCCCACCGAGGGCACCGTCGCCGTCGGCGGCGCCGACGTCACCGCCGCCACCCCCGCGCGCCGCACCGCGCTGCGCCGCACCGGCATCGGCTACGTCTTCCAGTCCGCCAACCTGCTGCCCTCCCTCACCGCCCGCGACCAGCTGCTGCTCATCGCGCACCTGGCCGGACGCGTCACCCGCGAGGACCGCGACCGCGCCGACGGGCTGCTGGACGCCGTCGGGATGACCGCCAAGGCGTCCCGCCGCCCCCACGAGCTGTCGGGCGGCGAACGCCAGCGCGTCGGCATCGCCCGCGCCCTGATGAACCGGCCCGCGCTGCTGCTGGCCGACGAGCCCACCGCCGCCCTCGACCAGCACCGCGCCCGCGACGTCGTCGCGCTGCTGGCCCGCCAGGCCCGCGACCGCGGCACCGCCACCGTCCTGGTCACCCACGACGAGGGCCTGCTCGGCGCCGCCGACCGCGTCGTGCGCATCCGGGACGGCAGAATGAACTAGCCGCCCGCCCCCGCCGCGGAAGGAGACCGCATGCCGAGGATCACCGCCCCGACCGTCGCCGAGCACCGCGCCCGCAGGCACACCGCCCTGCAGGCCGCCGCCCGCGACATCCTGCTCGCCGACGGCGCGCAGGCGGTGACCCCGGCATCGGTCGGCGCCCGCGCCGGCCTCGCCCGTTCCAGCGTCTACAAGTACTACTCCTCGACCGGCGACATTCTCGCCCAGCTCGCCGCGGACGTCTTCGCCGACTGGACCGGTCGGCTGCGCGCCGCCACCGACGCCGCCGCCACCGACGCCGCCGCCACCGACGCCGCCACGGATGCCGCCGGCGGCGACGGGCCCGCCGCGCGCATCGCCGCCTACGTCCGCGGCCACCTGGAGTTCGCCCGCAGCGACGACCGCCGCGTCACCGACGCCATCGCCGCCGCCGGGCTGCCCGCCGAATGCCTGGACTGGGTCGCCGCGCAGCAGCGCGCCCTCGTCGCGCCGCTGCGCGAGGCGCTCGCCGACCGCGGCGACCCCGACCCCGAGGCCACCGCCGCGCTCATCCTCGGCACCCTGGACGGCGCCGCCCGCCTCATCGACGCCGGACGCGACCCCGCCGCCGTCACCGACGCCGCCCTGGCCTTCATCACCCGCCCCTGACCGCCGTGCCCCGGGGGAGGGGCGCGGCCTTTACCGGCAGCAGGACGGACCCGGACCACATCGTCGACCATTGCCGTGGACGAGCCCGCCCCGCGGGGTTAGCGTGCCAGCAGAACCTTGATCAATTGGCAGCTCGGGGGCGGAGGGAGCCGTCATGCACCTGCCCCGCACGCACCGTCCTCCCAGGCCCCCGGCCCGCGGCCACCGCACCGGCTCACCCGGCACCCGCCGGCCCGGCACGGGCCCCGCCCGCCGCGCCGCCGCCGGCCTGGCCGCCGCGGCGCTCGCCGCCACCGCCCTCACCGTGCCCGCGCTCACCGCGCCCGCCGCCCACGCCCAGGCCACCGGACCCGACGCCGGCAAGGACCCCCGGCTGCTGCGGCTGCTGCGCTCGATGAGCCTGCAGGACAAGGCCGCCCAGCTGTTCGTCCTGCAGGTCTACGGCAAGAGCGCCGACACCACCGACACCGCCGACGTCGCCGCCAACCGCAAGCTGTACGGGGTCGACAACGCCGCGCAGATCGTCGCCCGCTACCACCCCGGCGGGTTCATCTACTACGCCAACAACGTCACCGACCCCCGCCAGGTCGCCGGCCTGTCCAACGGCATCCAGCGCGCCGCGATGGCCCAGCCGCACCGCGTCCCCGAGACGATCGCCACCGACCAGGAGGGCGGCATCGTCGCGCGGATCCAGCCGCCCGCCACCCAGTCGCCCGGCAGCATGGCCCTGGCCGCCGGACGCTCCACCGGCGACGCCCGCGCGCTCGCCCGCATCACCGGCCAGGAACTGCGCGCCATCGGCGTCAACCAGGACTACGCACCCGACGCCGACGTCAACGTCAACCCCGCCAACCCCGTCATCGGCGTCCGCTCCTTCGGCTCCGACCCCTCGCTGGTGTCGTCCATGGTCACCGCGCAGATCCGCGGCTACCGGTCCGGCGGAGTGACCGCCACCGCCAAGCACTTCCCCGGCCACGGCGACACCACCACCGACAGCCACACCGGCGTCCCGCGCATCGGCCACACCCGCGCCCAGTGGGAGCAACTCGACCTGCCGCCGTTCCGCGCCGCGATCGCCGCGGGCGTCGAGTCCATCATGACCGCGCACATCATCGTGCCCGCCCTCGACCCCTCCGAGGACCCCGCCACCCTGTCCAAGCCGATCCTCACCGGCATCCTGCGCGACCAGCTGCACTACCGCGGCGTCATCGTCACCGACGCCCTCGACATGCAGGGCGTCCGCGACAAGTACGGCGACGAGCGCATCCCCGTCCTCGCCCTCAAGGCCGGCGCGGACGTCCTGCTCAAACCGCCCGCCGACGCCTCCGGCAACGGCGTGTTCGCCCGCCAGCTCGCCGCCGTCGTCGACGCCGTCAAGACCGGCGAGATCAGCGAGCAGCGCCTCGACGCGTCGGTGTACCGGGTGCTGGCCCTCAAGCAGAAGCGCGGCCTGTTCCGCGACCCCTACGCCGACACCGCCCGCATCGGCGGCACCGTCGGCACCCGCGCGCACCTGGCCGCCGCGCAGCGCGCCGCCGACCGCACCACCACCCTCGTCAAGAACGACGCCGGGCTGCTCCCGCTGAAGGCAGGCCCCCGCAAGGTCCTGGTCGCCGGATGGGCCACCGCCTCCAGCACCGCCGGGCTCGCCGCCGGCATCGCCGAACGCGGCGCCGCCACCACCGTCCGCAGCACCGGCCTCAGCCCCACCCAGGCGCAGATCGACGACGCCGTCGCCGCCGCCTCCGGCCAGGACCTCGTCGTCGCCGTCACCAACCGCGCCTGGGACGTCAGCACCGAACCCGGCCACCAGGGCCCCGGGCAGGCGAACCTCGTCAAGGCGCTCGTCGCCACCGGCAGACCCGTCGTCGTCATCGCCGTCCGCGACCCCTACGACATCGCCTACTTCCCCGAGGCCGCCACCTACCTCGCCACCTACTCCTACACCGCCGAAGCACAGCGCTCGGCCGTCAAGACCCTGTTCGGCGAGATCGACCCGCAGGGCACGCTGCCCGTCGCCATCCCCACCCGCGACGACCCCGGCACCGCCCTCTACCCCTTCGGCCACGGCCTGACCTACCACCACTGAACCCGATCACGACTCAAGGCGCTCACGCGGGACGGCGACGGCCCGGTCCCGGGGACGACAGCCGCAGTCGTCCCCGGAACCGGGCCGGGCAAAGGTGCAGGGGAGAGGCGGGCGGTCAGCGGTGCCGCGCGGTGACGGCCACCTGCTTGGCGCCGATCGCCTTCATCATCGTCGGCCAGATCTTGCCGGCCTCGCGGATCCACGCGGGCCAGTTGTGGCGGCCGTCGCCGTAGATGTCGGCGGTGTAGGGCACCTTCAGCTCGTCCAGGTGCTTCTTGAACTCCTGGTTGTCCGCGCCGACCGCGATCTCGCTCAGCAGGCCGATGTCCCACGGCGCCACGTCCGGGTCGCCCGGACCGGGCCTGCCGGTCGTCCCGGCGGAGAAGAACAGCTGCGTGCCGCGCAGCTTGTCGGCCAGCGCGTACGGGTCGTGGGCCGCCCAGTTGGCGTCGTCGGCCCACGGGACGCCCCAGATCGCGAACGGGTCCTGCCCGTTGCCGGCGTTGGTGAACATCAGCATCGCGGGCATCCCCGCCGACCGCATCGACAGCACGCCGCTCAGCGACGCGGCGTACTTGAACAGCCCCGGGTGCCGGGCCGCGTAGGCGAACGCGCCCTGCCCGCCCGAGGAGTTGCCGATCGCCGCGCGGACCGCTCCAGCGCCGTAGTTGCGCTCCATCAGCTGGCGCACCTCGGCGGTGTGGAAGGTCTCCCACTTGGGAGTCCCGCCCTTGCCGTAGTTGTACCAGTCGGTGTACGAGCCGTTCTCGCCCTCCGGCATCACGACCAGGACGTCGTACTTGGCCGCCCACGCCTCGATGTCGGTGTTCTTGGTCCAGGAGGTGTAGTTGTCCTGCCCGCCGTGGAAGGCGTACAGCACCGGCCACGTCCGCGTCGCGCCGCGCGTCCAGTCCTTGGGCAGCAGGATCCGGGTCTTCACCGACTTGCCGAGCGCCGGGGAGGAGATGGTGACGTCCACCTCGTGGTCGGCGACCTTGGTCTCCTGGGTGATCCGCGCGCCGTCGTCCGCCTTCGCCGGCGACGTGTCCGCCTGCGCCGCCCCGGCGCCGGCCGCGCCGATCCCGGCCACCAGGACCGTGGCGGCGGCGCCCGCCGTCACCGAGCGCCGCCACTGGACGACCGCGAGTACCGGACGGCGGACAGAGGGTGTCATGTGCTCACCTTGCGGAACAGGCCCGACCCCCGTGGCCGCGCGACTCCCGCCGAGTGTGCCGCCGACCCGCCAAATGATCTACAAACCGGAGTAACAAAGAAGGATCGGGATGACTGTAGATATGTGAGTCATTCAGGCGGTGCTGTGATGGACCGGTGACGCTCGGGTCAGGCGGGGCGGTGGCTGAGGAACCCGGCCAGATCGCCGACCATGCCGGCGTCGAACGTCCCCGCGACCGCCCGCACCAGCGCCCCGAACGGCGCGTCCGGCGGCTCCACCCGCAGCAGCCACGCCACCCGGTCCGCGCACAGCGGGTCGAACACCGCCGCCGCCAGCAGCATCGCGGTGAACTGCGACGCCATCGTCGCCTCCAGCACCGGCCGGGCCGGCTCGCGGGTCCGCAGCCACTCGGTGCCCGTCCACTCCACGCCCGCGATCCACGCCTGGACGGTCGAGCGCAGCGTCCCGCTCGGCTCGTCCACCCGCAGCGTCCGGTAGGTCAGCGCGCAGATCTCGTCGCGGACCCGCTGCGCGGTCGACAGCGTCGCCTCCGGCGCCCGCCGGCTCCCGGCGCCGAGCAGGCCCGCGTACCCGACCTCGTAGCGCTCCAGGAAGTCGACGTACAGCTCCAGCCGCCGCATCATCTGCACCGACGGCGGCCCCCCGGCGACCTGGCCGAGCCGGTCGGTCAGCTCCGCGCCGACCCGGTCCGCGGCCGCCTCGTACAGCTCCTGCTTGCCCTCGAAGTACCGGTACACCGACGAGCGGGACGTGCCCGCCTCCCGCGCCACGTCGTCGATCGACACCTCCGGCTCGGGGCGCCGGCCGAACGCCTCGATCGCGGCCTCGATGATCTCCTCGCGGCGGCGGTCCTGCGACAGCCGCCGGAACGGGGGCCGCCGGCGCGGCGCCGCCTCACCTGCCATGCGCGTCACCCTAGCGGCACGCCGCCCCCCGCCCGCCCGACGCCCGGCGGGGCGTGTGAGCCACGTCTCGGCGTGACCGGTCCCGCGCGTGGGGCAGGATCGAGGGATGCGGGCGCATCGGCCGGGGGGCGGGCGCGCGGACCGGCGGCCGCCCCGGGCACTGGCGGCGGCCGCGGCCCTCGCCACGGCCGCGGCCGTCCTGGACGTGCTGGCCGACGGCCCGCTGCGCCACCTCGACCAGTGGGTGTTCTCCGGCGGCCTGCCGCCCCGCACCGGCGCCTGGCACTGGACGTGGCGGACGATCGTCAACGGCGGCCAGTACTGGATCGTCGGGAGCCTCGCCGGGATCACCGCGGTCACCGCCGCGTGGCGGCGCCGCAGCGTCCCGCTGCTGCTGCGCGCGGGCGTCTGGCTGGCCTGCACCGAGCTGGTCGTGCGCGCCGCGCAGGTGCTGTTCGCCCGGACCGCGCCGCTGTACGGCGCGGACGAGATGTTCGCCGCCGGGCACCTGTCGTTCCCGTCCGGGCACGCCGCCAACGCCGCCGCCTGCCTGCCGTTCATCGCCGCGATGGCCGGCGCGCCGCGCCGCTGGACGATCGCCGCGCACACCCTGGCCGCGCTGGTCGCCGTCGCCGTCGTCGCGCTCGGCTACCACTGGCCGACCGACGCGCTCGCCGGCTGGGGGATCGGCACGCTGCTGGCCTGCGCCGCCCGCGTCCTGGTCGTGCCGGGCGAGCCCGCCCGCGACGGCCGGCGCCGCGCCGGGGCGGCCACCGCCACCCCCGCCGACGACGCCTGACCCGCGCCCGCCTCACCCCCGTCCGGCGGCGGGCCCGGGCCTCACTCCTGCGCGGCGGACTCGGCGAGCAGCGCGGCCAGCTCGCGGGGCTTGGAGAACATCGGCCAGTGCCCGGTCGGCAGCTCCCGGTACGTCCAGCCCGGCCCGGCCATCGGCGCGAACACCGGATTGCCGCTGGCGGCCATCTGCTTCACCGCCGGCAGCGGGATGGTGCACAGGACCAGCGTGCGCGGCGTGTCCGGCAGCGGCTCGGGCCGCTCCAGCGGCTGCGCCGCGGTCGCGAACGGCTGCGGGGTGCCGCGCCGGCGCATCTCGGCGAGCCGCTCCGCGCTCAGGCCCTCGAGGTTGACCGGGTCGGCGCCGGCGTCGAACGCCGGCACCGGGATCGTCCAGCCGTCGCCCTCCTCGGCGACGGTCTTCTCCAGCTCCGCCCGCTCGTCGGGGGCGCGGAAGTCGATCCCCGCCATCCCGGACGGCATCGGCCCGCTGTCGACGTAGACCACGCGCGAGACGCGGTCCCCGAGCCGGTCGGCGGCGCCGGTGACCGCCATGTTCGCGCCGCTGTGCGCGACGAGGACCACCGGCCCGGGCCCGGCGTCCTCGACGGCGGCGACGACGTCGGCGATGTGGTCGTCCAGGCCCACCTCCGGCGCCAGCTCGCCCGCCCGCTCGGCCAGCCCCTTCAGCGTCACCGGGCGCGCCTCGTGGCCCGCACTCCGCAGCCCCGCCGCGACCTCCTCCCACGCCCACGCGCCCAGCCAGAACCCCGGAACCAGAACGAACGTCGCCATGTCAGCGCCCTTTCCCTCGTCGATGAGAACCACGCTAGGGTCAATACCGGACAGAACCCGCCCGGATTGGGGGAGTGGCCCGTGTCACATCCGGCACCGGACCCCGGCCGGTCGCACCCGACGACCCGCGTCCTGGCGATGCTCGAACTGCTCCAGGCCCACCACCGCATGACCGGGGCGGACCTCGCGCGGCGGCTCGGCGTCGACGAGCGCACCGTCCGCCGCTACGCCGCCCGGCTCGACGACCTCGGCGTGCCCGTCGTCGCCGAACGCGGCCGGTACGGCGGCTACCGGCTGATGCCCGGCTACAAGCTGCCGCCGCTGATGCTCACCGACGACGAGGCGGTCGCGGTCGTGCTCGGCCTGCTGGCCGGCCGCCGTCTCGGCCTGCCCGGGCAGGCGACCGAGAGCGCGCTGGCGAAGGTGCAGCGGGTGCTGCCCGCCGCGCTGCGCGACCGCGTCCAGGCGCTGCGCGAGACCCTCGGGTTCACCCTCGCCGCCCGCGACGCCGCCGCGCCCTCCACCGGCGTGCTGCTCACCCTCGCCGCCGCCGTCCGGGAGCGCCGCCGCGTCCGGCTGCGGTACCGGTCCTGGCAGGGCGCCGACTCCGAACGCGACCTGGACCCCTACGGCCTGGTGTTCCACTCCGGACGCTGGTACGCCACCGGCCACGACCACCGCAGCGGCGAGGTCCGCACCTTCCGCGTCGACCGGATCGCCTCCGCCGAGCCCGGCACCGCCGCCTACGAGATCCCCGCCGGCGTCGACCCCGTCGGGCACGTGACGCGGTCCCTGGCCGGCGTCCCGTACGCGCACGAGGTCGAGGTGCTGCTGCAGACCACCCTCGAGCAGGCGCGCCGAAGGATCCCCGCCACCGTCGCGACCCTCACCGAGTCCGCCGGGGGAGTGGTGATGACGACCCGCGCCGAGCACCTGGACGGCATGGCGCGGATGCTCGCCGGGCTCGGCTGGCCGTTCGTGATCCGGCGGCCCGACGAACTGCGCGGGCACGTCCGCGACCTCGCCCGCAGGCTGGACGAGCAGGCCGGCCGCTGACCGGGGCCGCTCGCCGGGGCCGCGGCCGGTCGCCGGTCAGTCCCGCTCGGCCTCGCCGCCGGAACCATCAGCGCCGTCCGCGCTGTCAGCGCTGTCAGCGGCGTTCGCGGCGCGGGCGTCCCACTCGTCGCGCAGCATCGCGTAGATGACCTCGTCGGTCCACTCGCCCTTGACGAGCTCGTTCTGCACCAGGTGCGCCTCGCGCCGCATCCCGAGCCGCTCCAGCACCCGCGCGGACGCGGCGTTGCGGCCGTCCAGCCGGCCCACGATCCGGTGCAGCCCCAGCCCCTCGAACCCCAGCCGCAGCACCACCTCGGCCGCCTCCGTCGCGAACCCCTTGCCGTGGAAGCTCGGATTGAGGATGTAGCCGATCTCGCCCTGCCGGTGCTCGCGGCTGCGCCACTGCAGATTGACCTCGCCGACCAGATCGCCGGTCTCGCGCCACTCGACCGCCAGCACGAGCCAGTCGCCCTCCTTCTCCAGGGTCGCGGCGGCCATTTTCTCGCGCAGGAACGACCGCGATTCCTCCCGGTCCCGCGGCTCCCAATAGAGGAAACGCGCCACCTCCGGAAGGGATTGGTAGGCGTAGAGGCTCTCCAGATCGTCTTCTCGGAACGGACGCAGGGTCAGCCGCCCGGTCTCGATGGGAAAGGTGGGACGAAGCACCCGCCGATCCTATTCACCCCGCTCGCCGTTCGGCGACCCGTGGTTCCCCGGTAACCGACCGTCCGCACGGCGGCCGCACCGGCGTCACCTCCGGTCAGGACCGCGTCGCGCCGTGCCGGCCCTCTCCGCCGCCCGCGTTCTCGTCGGCGTTCCGGCCGCCCGCGACGCCGGTCTCGCGTTTCTCCTCGTCGCTGAACCCGCGGGTGTCGCGGAATTCGACATAGGGTTCGCGGCCGGCGCGGCGCCCGCCGGCGGCGATGGCCCGCCCGCGCTCGAGCTCGGCGTTCATCTCCGCGCCCAGCAGGATCGCCAGATTCGTGATCCACAGCCACACCAGGAAGATGATGATCCCGGCGAGGCTGCCATAGGTCTTGTTGTAATTGGAGAAGTTCGTCACGTAGGCCGCGAACACCCCGGACGCCGCCAGCCACAGCACGATGGCGAGCACCCCGCCCGGGGTGACCCAGCGGAAACCGCGCTTGGCGTTCGGCGCCGCCCAGTACAGCAGCGCGAACAGGAAACTGACGATGATCAGCATCACCGGCCATTTGACGATGTCCCACACCGTCACGGCCGTCGAGCCGAGTCCGAGCAGGTCGCCGGCCTTGCGGGCGAGCGGCCCGGAGACGATCACCGCGATGACCGACGCCGACAGCAGCACCAGCGTGACGACCGTGACGCCGACGCGCAGCGGCACCGTCTTCCACACCGGCCGGCCCTCGGGGATGTCGTAGATGGCGTTGGACGCGCGCATGAACGCGCCCACGTACCCCGACGCCGACCAGATCGCGGCGAGGATGCCGACGATCGCGATGACGCCGGCGCCGGCGCGGTTGTTCTGCAGCTGGGTGATCGCGTTGACCAGGACGGTCTTCACCGCGCCCGGCGCGATCCCGTTGAGGTTGTCGATGAGGTCGTTGGTGACCGATTTGCCGCCGAGCCCGATGAGCGACACCACCACCAGCATCGCCGGGAAGATCGACAGGATGGCGTAGTAGGTGAGGGCCGCCGCCCAGTCCGACAGGTTGTCGCGCTGGAACTCGCCGGCGGCGCGCCTGGCGGCGCGCCCCCACGAGGTGGCGGGCAGATCGGTGGGCGCGGAGGGCGTGCGCATGCCGGTCGTCCTCTCCGGAGGTCAGAGGTTCAGCGGTCCGCGGCCGGTGCGGCGCACCCGGATCGGGGCGCGCTGCGCGCGCCGCACCCGGACCTGGACCGGCGCGTTGCGGATCCGGCGGCGCAGCCGCGCCTGCGCGGTGCGGCGGCGCCGCATCCACACCGTCAGCGCCGCGACGGCGCCCGCCGCGGCGACGGCGGCGCCGCCCTGCGCGGCCCTGGTGCGGGCCTGCCGGGACGCGACGACCTGCCGGGCGCGCTGCGCGCGCTCGCGGGCCATCTCCCTGGCCTGGTCGGCCTTGTCGCGGGCCATCGCCTTGACGTCGGCCTTGGCCGCCAGCGCCTCGACGGTCTCCCCGAGCTCCTGGCGGGCCCGGTCGACCTCCTGGCGCAGCTCCTCGGTGCCGGCGTCGGCGCCGTGCCTGCCCTGGGTGGTCATCGGTGCGTCGCCCTCTCCTTCAGGTCGTGGACGGTCAGGCGCGCCTCGTCCATCGCCCGTTCGGGTTTGGCGGGCGTCGCCCGCTTGGTCTGCGCCATGCCGAGCAGCCCCAGCACGCCCGCGACCAGCACCAGGAAGCCGCCGACGATGAGGGCGGCCGCCCACACCGGCAGCACCAGCGCGATCGCGGCGACCGCGGCCGCGAGCAGCACCGCCGCCCCGAACAGGCCGACCAGCGCCGCGCCGCCGAACATGCCGGCGCCGGTGCCGGCGTGCCGGCCCTTGTCCTTCAGTTCCGCCACGGCGAGCCGCAGTTCCGCGCGCATCAGCTCCGAGACCTGCTGCGTCGCCTGCCGGACGAGCTCGCCCGTCCCGGCGTCGCGCCTGTTCCCATCGAGGAACTCGGGGGCGCGTCCGGCGTCCTGCCGGGACGCCCCGGTGATCTCGGCGGCGCTCCGGCCGTCGTGTGTCCGCAGGGTGCTCATGGCCTCAGGCCCCCTCCGCGTGCCGTCGTTTGCGAAGCCTGGCAGACCCGTTCCCCCTGCTCGGGAGCTAAACGTGGGGTGCGGCCGGGGGACTCTCAGCCGCGGCCGACGAACGAGGGCATCGCGGTGGCCAGCACCGTCATGAACTGGACGTTGGCCTCCAGCGGCAGCCCTGCCATGTACAGCACGGCGTCGGCGACGTGCCGGACGTCCATCACCGGTTCGGGCTTCACCGACCCGTCGGCCTGCAGGGTGCCGGACCCGAACCGGCCGGTCATCTCCGTCGCGGCGTTGCCGACGTCGATCTGCCCGCAGGCGATGCGGTGCGGGCGGCCCTCCAGCGACAGCGTCTTGGTGAGCCCGGTGATCGCGTGCTTGCTGGCGGTGTAGGCGGCCGACAGGGGGCGCGGGGTGTGCGCGGACAGCGACCCGTTGTTGATGATCCGGCCGCCCTGCGGGTCCTGGTCCTTCATCATGCGGAACGCGTGCTGGGCGCACAGCAGCGCGCCGGTGAGGTTGGTGTCCAGGACGGCCCGCCACTCCTGGAGCGAGAACTCCTCGACCGGTTGCGGTGCCCCGAACACCCCGGCGTTGTTGACCAGCAGGTCCAGCCGGCCCCATCGCTGGGCGACGGCGCCGAACAGCGCCCCCACGGACGCGGGGTCGGTGACGTCGGCGGGGACGGGCAGCGCCCGGTCCGCGGCGTCGCGGGCGCGGGCGGCGGTCTCCTGGAGCCTTCCGGCGCGGCGTCCGGCGAGGACTACCCGCCATCCGGCGTCCAACAGCGCGGCCGCGACGGCGGCGCCGATGCCCGAGCCCGCCCCGGTGACGAGCGCGACCCGTTCCCCGCCGCCCTGCGGGCCGGGGCCGGTTTCCTGATCGGACACGGGTCGAGCCTCCCTCTCCGGCGTCCCATATGACAAGACCGGTGCTCACGATACGGATGATCTCGGCCGGACCGGCGCATCGGGCGGGGCGGGCGCGAGCGACGATCGGCCTCGCCTCATTGTTCCCGACTGGCCGGTTCCGGACCCGGCGCGGGTGTCCAGGGTCGGCCACCGGGTCTTGTGGGCCCGCTGAGGCGGATCTACGTTCCGCCAGGGCGTTGCTCCCAGCGCCCTGTCCCAGGCGACGACGCCTGCAGGGAGGTTCCGATGCGGATGCGCAGAACACTGGGCTCGGCGGCGGCAGGGACGCTCCTGCTCACCGCCCTGAGCGCGACGGCGCCCGGAGCGCACGCCGAAGGGTTCGGCTACGACCGGCTCACCGCGATCCAGAAACGGCACGTCTCCGGCGCGCTGGCCGAGGCGCTCGGCCCGAGGGCCGCGGCGCGCGCGGTCACCGGCGCCCGCGCCGCGTCCGCCCCGCCCTGCGGCGGCCGGCACGGCGCGAACGTGAAGGTCGACCAGGACTGCCTCACCGTCACCGACCAGCCCCTCGCCGGACGCGGGCAGGCCCAGAACGAGACGTGGATCGCCGCCGACCCGAACGACCCCCGCCACCTGCTGGCCAGCTACAACGACTACCGCCGCGGCGACGGGACCTGCGGGGTGTCGCGGTCGGCGGACGGCGGCCGCACCTGGTCCGACACCACCGCGCCCAACGGGTTCGTGTCCGGCGCCGCGTTCGGCGGCAAGCCCCGCGAGTACTTCCAGAGCGGCGGCGACACCTCCGTCGCCTGGGACAGCCGCGGCAACGCCTACCTGTCCTGCCAGGAGTTCAAGCGCGGCAGCGCCGTCTCGCCCGACGCCGACCAGTCCAGCGGCTTCTACGTGTACCGCTCGACCGGGAACGCCGGCGCGTCGTTCAACTTCCCCGGACGGCCCGTCGCCGAGCACGACGACACCGCCGGCGCCGGGAACTTCCTGCTCGACAAGCAGCTGATGACGGTGGACGCGCACGCCCGCAGCCCCTACCGCGACCGCGTCTACGTCACCTGGACGACGTTCGCCGCCGACGGCACCGGCTACATCTACGGCGCCTACTCCGCCGACTACGGCGAGCACTTCAGCGCACCCGTGCTGATCAGCTCCGACTCGGCGCTGTGCGCGCAGCCCGACGGGATCCCCACCCCGCACGGCCGCTGCAACAACAACCAGTTCTCCCAGCCCGTCACCGCGCCCGACGGCACCCTGTACGTCGCGTGGGCGAACTACAACGTCGCCGAGACCGGCTCCGACAACCGCTTCCAGGTCCTGGTCGCCGCGTCCAAGGACGGCGGGGCGACGTTCTCGGCGCCGGTGAAGGCCGCCGACTACTACGAGCTGCCCGACTGCGACACCTACCAGGGCGAGGGCAAGGACCCCGGACGCGCCTGCGTCCCGGAGAAGGGCACCGGCACCAACTCGGTCTTCCGGGCCACCAACTACCCGAACATCGCCGTCGACCCCGCCGACCCCAAGCGGGTCGTGGTGACCACCGGCTCCTACCTCAACCGCGACTCCAACGAGGGCAGCGGCTGCACCCCCGCCGGGCTCACCCCCGCCGACGAGGGACTCGGCGCCCTCTACACCGGCGTGAAGACCGGCGGCTGCAACAACGGCATCGTGCTGTCGTCGTCCACCGACGGCGCGGCCACCTTCACCGGCACCACCACCGACGTCCGCAAGCTGCCCCTCGTCGGCTCCGGCGCCGCGCAGGCCCGCACCGACCAGTACTGGCAGGGGACCGTGTTCAACCCGCGGGGGGAACTGGTCACCGCTTACTACGACCGGCAGTACGGCTCGGACGAGACGACCGGCTTCTCCGACATCACCGTGGCCGCCACCAAGGACCTGGCGCACTTCACCAGCACGCGCGCCACCTCCTCCAGCATGCCGCCGCCGTCGCAGTTCAACGGCCAGTTCTACGGCGACTACATCATGCTCGACGCGACCGCCACGACCGCCTACCCGGCCTGGTCCGACACCCGCGCCGCGGCGCTGTTCCTGTGCCCGGGCACCGGCACGCCCGGCCATCCGCCGGCGCTGTGCACCGCCGCGGCGTCCAACGCCTCGGTCGCCAACGACGAGCAGATCTTCACCACCGCCGTCCGGCTCCACTGACCCCCGAGGAGCTCCCTCCGATGACGACCCGCACGACGATCGCGGCCGCGGCCGCGCTGCTGCTCGGCTCCGCGCTCGCCGCCGCACCCGCCGCCCACGCGGCGCCCGGCCCGGCCGCGCAGCCCGTCCACCCGATCTCGCCCGGCGACCCCTACGCGGCCTGCACGGTCGGCGCCACCCCGGACGGGACGGTCTATCCGGGCTCCGAAGTGGAACCCTGGATCGCCGCCGACCGGCACCGCCCCGGCCGCGTCATCGCCGTCTACCAGCAGGACCGCTGGTCCGACGGCGGCGCCAAGGGCATCGCGGCCTCCTACAGCCGCGACGGGCGGCACTTCACCAAGACCACGCTGCCGTTCAGCAAGTGCGCCCCCGGCGGCCTGAACTACGAACGCGCCTCCGACGCCTGGGTGGACTTCGGCCCCGACGGCGTCGCCTATGCCAGCGGCCTGGACTTCGACGTGTCCACGGCCCGCAACGGCGTCGGCGCCGCCACCTCCTTCGACGGCGGGCGCACCTGGACCCGCACCACCCAGCTCATCGACGACACCGACCCGTCCATCGTCGACGACAAGAACTCCGTCACCGCCGACCCCCGCCACCCCGGCACCGCTTACCAGGTGTGGGACCGCCTCGACCAGGTCACCACGGGACCCGGCGCCCACTTCACAGGGCCCTCCTACATCGCCATCACCCGCGACCACGGCCGCACCTGGACGCCCGCGCACCCGTTCGTGGACACCGGCGTCGTCCCCAACTCCCAGACCATCGGCAACGTCATCGTCGCCGACGCCCGCCGCGACGTGCTCTACGACTTCTTCGAGTGGCAGACCTACAGCGACGTCGACGCCACCCAGCTGGTCGACCTGCACTTCGCCGTCGTCACCTCCAAGGACCAGGGCCGGACGTGGAGCAAGCCCGTCACGGTCGCGCCCGACACCTCCGTGCCGGAGGTCGACCCCAACGCCCCCGACGACCCGTCCAAGGCGCTGCGCGGCGGCGCCAACCTCATCAGCGCCGCCGCCGACCCGCAGACGGGCGAGCTGTACGCGACGTTCGAGGGCGCCGACCCCACCGGCTCCTACGACCAGATCCAGCTCGTCCACTCCACCGACGGCGGCCGCACCTGGTCGGCTCCGGTGCGCGTCAACCAGGCGCCGAACGCGCCCGCGTTCACCCCGTCCATCGCGGTGAACGACCGCGGCACGGTCGCCATCACCTACGTCGACCTGCGCTACCTGCGACCCGGCGACACCGCCACGCTGCCGACCGCCATGTGGGCCGTCACCTTCCCGCGCGGCGGCGAGAACCGCGCGTCCGAACGCCGCATCTCCCGCGTCTTCGACTGGCTGAAGGCGCCGTACGCCGGGTGGGGCCACTTCCTCGGCGACTACGAGAGCGTCGCGGCCGCCGGGCAGAGGTTCCAGCCCGCGGTGATCGAGACCAACGACACCGGACCCGCCGTCAACAGCACCGACCTGTTCACCGGGATCTTCGGTGCCGGTCCCGCGGCGGCCGGTGCGGCGACGGCGAGCCCCGCACCGCACGCGACCACCGCCCGCCATCTGCACGCCCACCGCACCCAGCACTGAGCCAAGGGGCCGCCGGCAACGCCCGGCGGCCCCTTTCGCAGGTTTCAGAAGATCGCGGTCTGCGGGCCGTCGACCACCAGGACCTGGCCGTCGCGCAGCGCACGATGAGGGACGCCCTCGCCGCGGTAGCGGGCGGCGACGCCCGTCAGGACCTCCGACTCCGGATGCCCGGGGGAGTCGACGTGGGGGACCAGCGCGTGGTCGAGGACGCCCAGGCCGTCCCAGACCGGCGGCTCCCCGTGGACGCGGGTCACCGCGTCCGGGTCGTCGCACGCCTCCAGGCCGCGCAGGCTCGGCGCCAGCACGCAGCCGCCCGCGCTGTACCCGGCGTAGACGAGCGCGTCGCGGCCGAGCAGGCCGGTGAGCGCGGCGTCGGCGCCGCTGCGGGCCAGCGCGTGGCGCAGCACGAACGCGTTGCCGCCCCGCGCCCACACCAGCGGGAAGCGCGCCAGCTCCGCGGCGACCTCGCAGGCGGGACGGCCGAAGTACCGCCGCAGGTCGACCTCCGTCGGGCGCAGCCCCAGCGCGGTCAGCGCGGCGACCTCGCTGCGGACCCCGGCCCGCCGGTCGTCCTCGGACTCCGCGTCCAGAGCGTTGCCGATCACCGCGGCCCCGGCCCCGGCCGGTGCCCGCAGCAGGGCGAGCAGCCGGTCGGCGTGCCCGCCCATCCGGAAGGACGACAGATACAAGCGCACCCGAGGACTCTATTGGTCGGGCCGCGCAGAACCGCTGGGCCGTGCCGAACGGGTCAGGCCGTGCTGACCCACTCGACGCGGTGGCCCTCGGTCGGGTCGGGCGTCTCCCAGCGGCGGACGAGCCGGTCGATCACCGCGTCCGGCACCGGAGCGGCCCGGCCGCGGTTGCGGTCGCGCAGCACCGCCGGAGGCACCTCCAGCGCGACCAACTCCACCCGTCCGCGGTAGCCGGCGATGAGCCCGGTGCACTGCTCGCGCTGCGTCCGCGACACGTTCGTGGCGTTCCACACGAACGACCGCCCGGCGCGCAGATGCTCGCGGGCCAGGTCGTGCGCAGCGGCGGCGACCGCGTGCTGGTCCCCGGCGGGGGACACGCCCATCTCCGCGCGCAGCCGGTCCAGGCTCACCACCGGCAGGTCCGGGCGGTTCGCGGCGATCCAGTGGTCCTTGCCGACGCCCGGCAGGCCCGACACCACCGTCACCGTGCAGCGCGTGTCGTCGTAGGCGGCGTAGTCGGGATCGCGGTCGTCCTTGCGGAAGTACCAGAACCGCGCGTGGTCGGACGGGAACGCGCGCGGCCCGTCCAGGCACCGCTGCTCGGCGCAGTACTCCCCGTACAGGGCGACGTTGTCCAGCAGCTCGTCGGTGTCGGGGCAGATCCGGCCGAGGATGTCGGCCGACGCCAGCAGCACCAGGTCGTCGTTGCGGGCCAGCAGGCTCACCCGGAACGCGATCTTCTGCAGGTCGGGGCGCTCCAGCGCCCAGAACGGCACCTGGTGGTGGCGGATCAGCGCGGCGACGTGCTCGCGCCAGGCGACCGGCGCGCCCATCTCCCACAGGATGCGCCGCACCATCAGGTCGCCGCGGCGCGAATGACCGCGCGCGGTGATGCGGCCGTCGTCCTCGATGCGGGTGCAGTGCGGCTTGGCGATGTCGTGCATCAGCACCGTCGCGAACAGCCGCACCCGCTCGTCGGCCGGACGCGCCCGCCACTGCGGCAGCGCCGCGAGCGCCTCGCACGCCATCCGGGTGTGGACCTCGACGTCGCCCTCGCCGTGGAACACCGCGTCCTGCGGGACGCCCGCCATCTCGCGCACCCACCCGAACGCCTCGCGGACCTCGTCCCAGCGCAGGTCCCAGTGCGGCGGCGCCGGGCACAGGTCAGCGAACACCCGCATACAGCACCTCCGGGTCGGCCAGGCCGTTGGCGACGATCGGACGCTCCTGCCAGTGCGTCCCCGAGTCCAGGATCGCGGTCAGGAAGCTCGGCCGGACCCACTTGTAGCGGTCGACCGTCTCCCCGTCCTCCTCCACCTTGATGTAGAGGCCTTCCATCTCGTCGGACTTGTCGGTCTCGGCGGCGACCCGGTCGGGATCGGCGCCGCCCGCCTGAGCCGCGGTGCGGAGCGCGTCCCGCCAGGCGGGGGTGCGGCAGGTGGACGGGCCGACGAACGCCGTCAGCGCCGCCAGGTCCGGAAGCGTCCCCTCGTGCAGGACGGGCACCGACACCACCGGCGTCCCGGCCAGCAGCTCGCGGCGCCGCGCGGTCGACAGGAACGTCCCGTCGCGCTGGTCGAGGACGTCGAACTCGCAGAAGTAGTGGGGCAGCGCGTCGTAGAAGACGGTGTGCTTGGCGTACAGCCATTCCCCGTACATCACGTACCGGTCGCCGAGGCGTTCCCGCAGGACGTGCTGGACGGACGCGGCCCACGCCTTCAGCGGCCCGAACTGCCGCTCGCGGGGCCCGCCGGTCAGGTAGTGGCCGCGGCTCTGCAGCCGCAGCTCCCCGTCGGAGGAGAAGCTGATGCCGCAGTTGGCGCCGTCGAGCTTCTCCTCCACCACCAGGTACCGTCCGGCGATCGCCGAGAACGGGCGCGCGGCCAGGTCGTGGTCCCCCGGCTGCAGCCGGGAGCCCTCGATGTGCCGGGTGCGGGGGTATTTGCGGAGCATGCCGACCGTTCTAACGAACCCGGCCGGCCGTGCCAACCGAATTTCAGCGGTTCGGGACGATCCGGGTGAGCGCGAACGCGGCGAGCCACAGCCCGGCGCTCACCCACGCCAGCGCGTGCAGGCCCGCGGTGAAGCGCGCCGCGTCCAGCGCCGGTCCGGCGACCGCCCCGTACACCGCGACGCCGAGGGCCGTGCCGACCTGCCGGGCCGTGTTGTTGAAGCCGCCGGCCAGCCCGGCGTGCGCGGGCGGGACGGCGCGCATCGCCGCCGCGACCACCGCCGTCACGATCAGGCCGTCGCCGATCCCGATGGCCAGCAGCGTCGGCAGCAGCACCGGGTAGGACCCGCCGGCGCCGACCCGCAGCAGGCTGAGGCATCCGGCGGCGGCCAGCGCGGTGCCCGTGCCGAGCGGGAGGCGGGTGCCGAACCGGGCGGTGAGCCGGCCGCTGACCGGCGCCAGCAGCGCCAGCGGCACCGCCATCGGCAGCAGCAGCATCCCGGCGGTGAACGCCGAGTGGTGCTCGCCCTGCTGCAGCTTCAGCGTCGCGACGAACAGCACGCCGTTGGTGACCAGGTTCATCGCCAGCGCGATGCCGTTGGCGCCGAGGAACGCGGGCGCGCGCAGCAGCCCGCCCGGCACCATCGGCGCCGCCGCGCGGCGCTCGGCCCGCACGAACGCGGCCGCCGCGGCGATCGTGACGGCCGCCGTCACGGCCGCCTCCTCGCCGTGGCCGTGGCCGGCGGCGATGACCGTCCACACCAGCCCGCCGAGGGTCAGCGGCGCCAGCGCCATCCCGGCCCGGTCCAGCGGCGGCCGCCCGCCCTCCGGACGGTCCCGGTGCGGCTCGCGGACGACGGCGAGGATCCCCGCGATCGCGGCGGCGACGATCGGCACGTTCAGCAGGAAGATCCACCGCCAGCCGGCGGAGTCGACCAGCGCGCCGCCCAGCAGCGGCCCGGCGGGCAGCGCCGTGGAGGAGATGCCCGCCCACACCCCGAGCGCGCGGGCCTGCTCGGCGCGGCCCGGGTAGGCCGCGGTGATGACCGCGAGGCTGCCGGGCAGCAGCAGCGCCGCCCCCGCCCCCTGGACGACCCGCGCCGCGATCAGCGGCCCCGGGCCGGGCGCGCTGCCGCAGGCCAGCGACGCCAGCCCGAACAGCCCGAGGCCGATCAGCAGCATCCGGCGGTGCCCGATCCGGTCGCCGAGCGCGCCGCCGCCGAGCAGCAGCCCGGCGATCGCGACGGCGTACCCGTCGACGACGCCCTGCAGGCCGGGCAGCCCGGTGCCGAGCGCGCGGCCGATGCCGGGGAGGGCGACGTTGACGATCGTGACGTCCAGCAGCACCAGGAACATCCCGGCGCACAGGATCGCGAGCATCGCGCCGCGGCGCGGGACCCGTACGGGCCCGGTGCTCTTGGTGCCGTCGTGGGCGGTGGTGTCGGTCGGCGATCTCATGCGTCCACGGTGACCCGCGGACGTTTCGCCCGCGCTGGAACCTTTCCGCGGCCCTGAGCGGGCGGGCCCGTCAGCCGGGCACGACCTGGGCGAGCGCGCCGGTCTCCAGAGCGACCCACAGGGCGCCGTCCGGGCCGAGCGCGATGCCGTGCGGCTCGCAGCCGGGACTCGGCAGCGGATGCTCGTCGATGCGGCCCTCGGGGGTGATCCGGCCGACGTGCGCGGTGCCCCACTCGGTGAACCACAGCGCCTCGTCCGGGCCGGTGACGATCGCGTGCGGGCGCGCAGCCGGGTCGGGCAGCGGGAACTCGGTGACCTTCCCGTCGGTGGTGATCCGGCCGATGTGCCCGGTGCCGATCGCGGCGAACCACAGCGCGCCGTCCGGCCCCGCGGTGATCCCGACCGGCGCGGCGCCCTCGGTCGGCAGGGCGTGCACGGCGACGTCGCCGCCGGGCGCGATCCGCCCGACCGCGTTTCCCTGGTTGAGGGTGAACCACAGCGCGCCGTCCGGCCCCGCGGTGATCATGGACGGCATGGCGCCCGTCACCGGCACCGGGAACTCGGTGACCTCCCCGGCCGGGGTGATGCGGCCGATCCGGTCGGTGCGCATGAGGGTGAACCAGAGCGCGCCGTCCGGCCCGGCGGCGATGCCGCAGGGGCCGCCGGCGGGGACGTCGAACAGCGTGACCCGTCCGCCGGTGTCGATCCGGCCGACGCGGTCGCCGCGGAAGCCGGTGAACCACAGCGCGCCGTCCGGGCCCGCGGTGATGTTCATCGGTCCCGCTTCGACGGGGTCGGCGGGATGGAACTCCGCCGTGCCTCCGGGGGCGATGCGTCCGATCCGTCCTTGATGGACCAGCGTGAACCACAGGGCCCCGTCCGGGCCGGTGGTTACTCCGTATGGCCCCGCTTGGGGGTCGGTGACGGTGAACTCCCTGATCGTGGCATGCGAACCCTGCGGCATGAATAGTCCCCCCTCGTCCCACTTCTTTCCGCGCGAAGGCGAGACTAACGGCGGCCGCACCGCGCGCGTCCGCGGCCCGTCCCCGAGCCCGCGCCGGCCTGCCGGTGACCTGACCGGCGCGGACGCTTCAGGGCCGTCAGGGGGCCGGGACGAGCCGCCGGATCGTCATCGGCTCGGCGAGGATCTCCCCGAGCACCTGCTCGACGTGCCGGAAGTGCGGCGTGGCGAAGTGCTCGTCCAGCGCGGCGGGGCTCGTCCACTCCTCGACGACCACCATCCGGGCCGGGCGGTTCGGGTCGGCGTAGGGGCGGTAGGCCAGGCACCCCGGTTCGTCCAGGGACGGTTCGATCATCGCCTCCAGGGCGGTGCGGAGCCGGTCCTCCTGGCCGGGCGAGGCGAGGCATTCGGCGACGACGGTCAACGACATGGCGTTTCTCCTTCTGAAAGACGGGACGGTGTCAGGGACGGGCGGGGCCGCCGCCCGCGCCGGACGCGGTGATCGCCGCGGCGATCTCGTCCAGGTCGGCGGCCGTCAGCTCGACCGACCCGGCGCCGATCCAGCCGTCCACCTGCTCCGGCCGGCGGGCGCCGACGATCGCTCCGGTGACGCCGGGCCAGGCCAGCACCCACGCGATCGCCACCTCGGCGACCGTCGTGCCGTGCCGCTCCGCGACCGGCCGCAGCGCGCCCGCCAGCCGCAGGTTCGCCGCCAGCCCGGTGGTGAAGTCGCGGTGCGCGGTGCGCCAGTCGTCGGCGGGCAGCGACGCGACCCGCTCGGCCGAGAACGCGCCGGTCAGCAGCCCCGACTGCAGCGGCGAGTACGCGATCACGCCGGTGCCGTGCTCGCGCGCCCAGGCGACCTCGGCGGCCGCGGACCGGTTGATCGCCGAGAACGGCGGCTGGACCGCGTCCACGTGCGCGACCTTCTCGGCCCGGTCCAGCAGGTCGGGGGAGTGGTTGGACAGCCCGATCGCCCGGACCTTCCCCTCGGCCTTCAGATCGGCCATCACCTGCCAGTACTCCTCCAGCGGCGTCGCGTTCGGCGACACCGCCCCGTGGCCGTCGCCGGCGTACTCCAGCGACTCGCCGGTGTCGGGGTAGTGCACCTGGTACAGGTCGATGCGCTCCACCCCGAGGCGGCGCAGCGAGTCCTCCACCTCGCGGCGGACGCTCGCCGGCCTCATGATCCGCCGCGGCGCCGCCTGCGGGTCGGCGGGATCCCAGACCAGGCCCGCCTTGGTGAAGACGAAGGGCCGCTCGCCCTCGGGCATCCCGGCGATCGCCTTGCCGACCAGCTCCTCGGAGTGGCCGAGCCCGTACACCGCGGCGGTGTCGATCCAGTTGACGCCCGAGCCGATCGCGTGCCGGATCGCCGCGACGGACTCGGCGTCGTCGGTGTCGCCCCAGGTGAACCGCCACCCCGGCCCCGACACCGCCCAGGAGCCGAACCCGACCGTGGTGATGTCCATGCCGGTGCCGCCGAGCGGACGCGTAGTGATCATTTCCCTTGCTCCTCCGGTTGCGGGAGTTCGTGGTGATCACTGTCGTCGGCGGGCGCGGCCCCACCCAGTGGCGGCCGTTGCCTAGGCACCGCGTGACCAGGGTCCGCGGCCCCGGAACGGCGGGACGGCACGGGATAATCGGTGCATGGCACTCGACAGGCGAGCGGAACTCGGGGAGTTCCTGCGCTCACGCCGGGCCCGGCTCAAGCCCGAGGAACTCGGACTGCCCGACTACGGCGGCCGGCGCCGCGTCCCCGGCCTGCGCCGCGAGGAGCTGGCCCGGCTCGCGGGCGTCAGCGTCGACCACTACGTCCGGCTGGAGCAGGGCCGCACCCTGCACTTCTCCGAGGCCGTCCTGGACGCGGTCGCCCGCGCCCTGCAGCTCGACGACGTCGAGCGCGGCCACCTGTACCGCCTGGCGCGCCCCTACACCGAGCCCGCCGGCGCGCCCGCGCCGCAGCCCCAGCAGGTCCGGCCCGGACTGCGGCGCCTGCTGGACTCCACCACCGACGTGCCCGTCTACGTCGTCGGCCGCTACACCAACGTGCTGGCCTGGAACGACCTGGCCGCCGCGCTGATCACCGACTTCGGCGCCCTGCCGCCCGAGGAGCGCAACTTCGCCCGCCTGGTGTTCCTCGACGAGGGCATGCGCAGCCTGTACGCCGACTGGCGCGGCAAGGCCGCCGACATCGTCGGCTACCTGCGGCTGGACGTCGGGCGCCACCCCGGCGACCCGGCCGCCGCCGCGCTGGTGGGGGAGCTGTCGGCGGCCAGCCCCGAGTTCCGCGAGATCTGGGCCGAGCACGGCCTCAAGGAGAAGACGCACGGCCGCTACCTCTACCGGCACCCCGTCGTCGGCACCCTCGACCTCGGCTTCGAGACCCTCCGGCTGCCCGACGACCCCGACCAGGCGCTGATCGCGCACACCGTCGAGCAGGACTCCCCGTCCCAGACCGCGCTGCGGCTGCTGGCCGCCACGCGGCAGAGCGTGCCGGTGCGGTGAGCGTCACGCGAGGCGCGCGGCCCGGCCGTTGAGGTAGCGCTGCTCGGGCAGGCTGTGCGTGCGGCGCGCGGCGTCCAGGTAGGACGCGCGCGCGGCGGCGGTGTCGCCGGACATCTCCAGCAGGTGCGCGCGGACCGCGTGCAGCCGGTGGTGGCCGCCGATCCGCTCGTCCCCTTCCAGGCCGTCCACCAGGGCGAGGCCGGCGTGCGGGCCCCGCGCCATCGCCACCGCGACGGCGCGGTTGAGCGCCGCCATCGGGTTCGCCGAGATCTCCACCAGCACGTCGTAGAGCGCGGCGATCTGCGGCCAGTCGGTCTCCTCCGCCGCCCCGGCCGCGTCGTGCAGCGCGGCGATCGCGGCCTGCAGCTGGTACGGGCCCGCCGGGCCGCGGGGGAGCGCCGCGTCGATCAGCGCGGTGCCCTCCGCGATGCGCGCGGCGTCCCACCGCCCGCGGTCCTGCTCGGCGAGCGGGACCAGGCTCCCGTCCGGCGCCGTCCGGGCGGGACGGCGCGCGTCGGTGAGCAGCATCAGCGCCAGCAGCCCCGCGACCTCCGGGTCATCGGGCAGCAGCCGGTGCACGATCCGCGCCAGCCGGATCGCCTCCGCCGACAGCTCCCCGCGGTACAAGCCCGGCCCGGACGTGCTCGCGTACCCCTCGGTGAACACCAGGTACAGCACGTGCAGGACGGCGGCGAGCCGCGCGGGCCGCTCGGCCGCGTCGGGCAGCCGGAACGGGACGCGCCCGTCGCGGATCCGGCGCTTGGCGCGGCTGATCCGCTGCGCCATCGTCGGCTCCGGCACGAAGAACGCGCGGGCGATCTCCGCGGTGGTCAGCCCGCCGACCGACCGGAGCGCCAGCGCGATCTGCCCCTCCGGCGGCAGCGACGGATGGCAGCACAGGAACAGCAGCACGAGCGTGTCGTCGGCGTCCGGCGCGACGCTGTCGGCCGCGGGCGACAGCCACTCCTCCGGCAGCGCCCACGCGGCGACGGCGTCCTCGCGGCGGCGCCGCGCCTGCTCCGCGCGCAGCAGGTCCGTCAGCTTCCGCGACGCGACCCGGATCAGCCAGGCGCGCGGATCATCGGGGACGCCGTCGCGCGGCCACTGCGCCGCCGCCGCGATCAGCGCCTCCTGCACGGCGTCCTCCGCGGTGCCGAAATGCCCGTACCGGCGGACGACCGCACCGAGGACCTGCGGCGCCAGCCGGCGCAGCAGGCCCTCGAATTCGGGGTCGGTCACGGCTCCAGGTCGGCGCGGCCGTCCACCAGCGGCCGCAGGTCGGCGAACGCGCGGGCCCGCACGTCCGCCGGACCGGGACAGTCCGCCAGCCGCGCCGCGATCTCGCTCGCCCGGTCGAAGCTCGCGCACTCCACGACCGTGTACCCGGCGAGCACCTCCGCCGTCTCGGGGTACGGGCCGTCCGTCACGACCGGGACCCCGTTCTCGGTGTGGAAGCGGCGGGTGTGCACCGGCGCCGCGAGGGCCTGCGCGTCGACGAACTCGCCGGACTCGACCAGGTCGTCGTTGAACGCCTCCATGAACGCGCCCATCGCGGCGAAGTCCTCCGGCGTCCACGCCGTGCCGCCTTCCGGGACGTTCCCGGCCATCGCGTCGTAGTCCCGCTGCGACGCGTACAGCATGATCATGTACTTCATGTCCGCTCTCCCTCGTGCCCGGCGCCCCGCTCCGGGCGCCTCTCACCGGGAACGTCGGAGCCGCCGGCGGCGCTTCGACACCCCGGCGGCATTTCGGCACGGGGCCGCGACGATGTCCGGCGTACCCGGCGGGACGCCGCGTCACCCACCAGGGCGGTGCCGCGTCACGCGGGTGCGGGCGCCGTCCATTCCTGGTCCTGCCAGGCGGGGTCGAGCGGGGTGTGCGCGATGTGGTTGGTGTAGTTCGACAGCGTCTTCATGCCGATCCCGAGGACGATGTCCAGGACGTGGCGGCGGGTGTGACCGGCGGCCAGGAACGCCTCGATCTGCGCGTCGTCCACCCAGCCGCGCTGCTCGACCATCGCGCCGGTGAACACGCGGACCGCCTCCAGCGCCGAGTCGTCCAGCGCGCGCCCGCCGCGCAGCGCCTCGACGACCTCGGCCGGGACGCGCGACCGCAGCGCGAGCGTGGAATGGGCCGCAACGCAGTACTCGCAGCCGTTCAGCACGCTCGCGGTGATCCACACGACGTGCTTGGCGTTCCTGGGCAGCGACGACTTGCCGAACAGCTCCGACAGCGCGTTGTATCCGGCCAGCAGTTCGGGCGATTCGGCCATCACCCCGTTGAGGGTGGTGACGAACCCCATCCGCTTCTTCGCCGCCTCCAGGTGCGGGCGGGCTGCTTCGGGGGCGTCGGTCTCGTCGTACACGGCGAACTCGGTCATCGGTTCTCCTCATCGGGGGTCAGGGAGGCGAGCGCGGCGTCGACGGACGCGGTCAGGGCGGCGGCCGGCGCGCCCGCCCGCGAGCGCAGGTTCACGCCGTAGGCCAGCAGCGCCAGGGTCTGCGCGGTGCCGTCGACGTCCAGGCCGGGACGCAACTGGCCTTGCCGGTCGGCGGCCCGCAAGGCGGCGTGCATCGCCGCGTACAACCCGTCGTGGTGGGCGTCCAGGATCCGCCGGACGTCGTCGTCCTCGGCGCCGTCCAGGCTCGCGTGCGCGTTGGACACCATGCATCCCCAGCGGGCGTGCTCGCCCGAGCAGCGGGCGGCGATCAGCCCCGCGAAGAAGCCCGCGATCGCGGGCAGACCCCGGCCGTCGGCCGCGAGGCGGTCGAACACCGGCCGCGAATGGCGCTCCACGTAGCCGCGCAGCGCCGCCAGGTACAGCTCGCGCTTGCCGCCGAACGTCGCGTACAGGCTGGACCGGCTGATCCCCGTCTCCGCCACCACCTCGGCGATGCCGGTGGACGCGGCGCCGCGCCGCCAGAACAGCCGCACCACCTGCTCCAGCACCGCGTCCGGGTCGAAATGCTTGACGTCGGGCATCCGCTCCGGCCTCCGTGTCATCTTGGAACAACCATTCCAAGATGACACGGAGGAGGCCTTCCGCGCAACCGTCTCGCTTCGGCCCCGCTCACAGGCCGTGGCGGCTGTCGCTCATCACCGCCTCGGCGGCGCGCGCCTCGGACTCGGCCGAGAACGGGGCCCGGCGCGCCGCGACCGCGTCCCGGACCTCCTCGGCGACCAGGTCGGCGTTGATCTGCGCCCCCGCCATCGCGCCCGCCGCCGCCGCGGCACCGACCTGCGCGGACAGGTCCGTCACGTTGCCCGCGACCCACGCCCCGGGCACGTCGGTGCGGCCCACCGCGTCGGCCGGGATGTGCTCGCCCATGCCGGACGGATGCTCCACCGGACGCAACCCGAGACCCGCGAGAAAGCCGGCGCGGGCGGTCATCCGGGTCGCCACCACCAGCGCGTCGCGGGCGACCACCGTCCCGTCCGCCAGCTGGACGCCCACGAGCCGGTCGTCGGCGATCTCCAGGCCGGCCACCTCGCCGTCCACCACACGGACGCCCCGAGCCGCCAGTTGCTCGGCCTGCTCGTCCGACGGACGCGGCGCGGTGTGCGCGAAGACCACGACGTCGTCGCTGAGCTGCCGGAACAGCAACGCCTGGTGCACCGACATCGGACCGGTCGCCAGCACGCCGATCGCCTGGTCGCGGACCTCCCAGCCGTGGCAGTACGGGCAGTGCAGCACGTCCCGGCCCCAGCGTTCGCGCAGGCCCGGCACGTCCGGCAGCTCGTCGGCCAGGCCGGTGGTCACCAGCAGCCGCCGCGCCCGGACGGTCCGCCCGTCCGCGAGGCCGACGGTGAAACCGCCGCCGACGCGCGCCGCCTCGGTGACCGTCCCGGCCACCACCTGCCCGCCGTAGCGGCGGACCTCGGCCCGGCCGCGCTCCAGCAGCTCGGCCGGCGGCATCCCGTCGCGGGCCAGCAGCCCGTGCACGCCCTCGGCGGGCGCGTTGCGCGGGGCGCCCGCGTCGACCACCACGACCGACCGCCGCGACCGCGCCAGCATCATCGCCCCGTTCAGGCCCGCGGCGCCGCCGCCGACCACCACCACGTCATAGGCGTCCCTCAGCCGTTCGGTCATCTCGACCACCTCCGCGGCCACTATGCGGACCGGGGCCCGAGAACCGCAAACCTCGTTGCCGATATGGCAAACTGGCCGCATGGACGACGAACTCGGCCAGGCGCTCGACGCGGTCGGCCCCCGCCTGCGCGCCCTGCGCACCGAGCGCGAGATCACGCTGAGCGACCTGTCGGCGGCGACCGGCGTGTCGGTGAGCACGCTGTCGCGGCTGGAGTCCGGCGCCCGCCGCCCCACCCTGGAACTGCTGTTCCCGCTGGCCAAGGCCTACGGCGTCACCCTCGACGAACTCGTCGACGCGCCGCCCACCGGCGACCCGCGCATCCACCTGCGGCCCGTCGTCCGCAACGGCATGACGATGCTGCCGCTGACCCGCCGCGCCGGCGGCATCCAGGCCTACAAGCTCGTCATCCCCGCGGGCAGCGAGCGCAGGGAGCCCACGCCGCAGACCCACGAGGGCTACGAATGGCTCTACGTCCTCAATGGACGGCTGCGGATCCTCCTCGGCGAGCACGACCTGGTCCTGTCACCCGGCGAGGCCGCCGAGTTCGACACGCGGCTGCCGCACTGGTTCGGCGCCGTCGACGCCGACCCGGTCGAGTTCCTCGTCCTGTTCGGCAGCCAGGGCGAGCGCGCCCACCTGCGCGCCCGCCCCAAGGCCAAGGCATCCGGCTAGCGCCCGGCCGCGCCGGACCCTGCTTCGCCGCGCCCTGCTTCGCCGCGCCCTGCTTCGCCGCGCCCTGCTTCGCCGCGCCCTGCTTCGCCGCGCCCTGCTTCGCCGCGCCCTGCTTCGCCGCGCCCCGTCTCGGCGCGGCCGAGTTCGGCGAGGCGGGCCAGCACGGGCAGCGCGTCCGCGAGGGCCCGCCGCTGCTCGCCGGTCAGCCGGTCGACCAGCGGCGCCAGGTGCCGCGTCCGGTCCTCACGGCGCGACCGCATGATCCGGCGGCCCGCCTCGGTGATGTGGACGAGGACGGCGCGCCCGTCGTCCGGGTCGGGACGGCGCGCCACCAGCCCGTCGCGCTCCAGCCGGGACACCAGCTGGGTGATGCCGGGCTGGCTCACCTGCTCGGTCCGGGTCAGGTCGGTCATCCGCATCGGCCCGCCGGCCGCGAGCGTGTCCAGCACCGACAGCGTCGTGAACGGCAGCTTCTCCAGCATCGGGATCCGGATGTAGAACCGGTTGAAGCTCTCGATCGCGGTGGTGAAGGCGTCCACGTCCAAGGCGTCGTCCGAGGCGTCCGAGGCGTCCGGGGCGCCGTCCGGGGTGTCGTTCACACCCGAGAACCTATCGCCGTTCCCCGTGCCGGCCCTGCTACGGGTTCGGGGCGGCCGCCGAGGCGTCGGTGATGTGCAGGACGGCGTCCGCTCCGTCGATGGTCTCCCGGTCGAGGGGGAAGTAGGCCTGCTGCCGGGCGGCGTCGGCGCGGGTGCCGGCGGCGGCGACCGAGGCGGCCTCCACCAGGCCCCACGTGCCGATGCGGCTCTGCAGGGAGCCCTCGTAGGTGTCCGGATCCGGTTCCTGGAGGCCGATGATCTCGCTGCGGCCCAGGCTGCCGGCGATGAAGGCGTACTGCTCGTCCACCAAGGACGCGAGAATGGCGCCCACGCCGATCCAGGTGAGCTCCAGGTTCCCCATGGGAATGACGCAGATGTTCCGCTGCAGATGGCGGTTATGAGAGAAGACGAGCGTCGGTCCTCGCCTGGCCTCGATGCCGCGGATGTCGAGCAGGTTCTGCGCCATCAGCGCGTCCCGGATGCCTCCCAGGAGGGAAATGCGTGCCGCCTGCTCCAGGCGCTGGGCCGCCTGCTTGTGATACCGCAGCAGGCCGAGACCGGCGGTGAGGTGCGTCTTGGCCCTGTGCCACTCGGCGCGTGAAGTCGCCGCGATCAGCTCCGGTGCGCGTGCGTACAGCGCGGTGAGCATGTCGTCGGCGATCGACCGCAGCCTCACCGCCTCAGGTGTCTCCCCGACCGACATGGCCGGGTCCATGACCGCCTCCATGCGGCTCCAGCGTCCGTCCTCGCCGGCCAGGCCAGCGATGTCGAGATCGAGCGCCAGGTAGTCGCGGGCGTGCTCGAGGTAGGCCCGCGGGCTGGGCGCGCTGGTCGTCTCCATCGGCGCGTCGAAGCCATGGAAGGCGACACGCTCCGCTGCGGGACGGCCCTGGTTGTACTCGCGCATCCAGGCGACCAGCCGCCTGTTGGCGTCCAGGTCCCCGAAGCCGTGCGAGAAGCCCTCGCGCATCGCGGCGTCGAGGCTTCCGGTGCCGTGCTGGACGAAGTCGTCCACGGCGAGCGCGGCCACCCGGTCGGTCTCGAGGGCGATCGACCGGAAGCCGCGCTCGACCAGCCGGGGGAACAGTTCGTTGCGGACCCGTCCGAAGGCCGGTTCCAGATGCGTCGGCTCACCGAGCCCGAGCAGTTCGCATGACGCGGGTACGAACCCGCAGATGTCCTGGGTCATGTGCCACAATCGTAACTTTGAAAAGTCGGTTGAAACTTAGACCGCAATAATGCTCGGTAGGCTCTGTAAAGTCTCAAATCGGTGATGACCCTTGCGACCAGCTGACCTCGCCCGCGAGCACGGCATCTCGACCCAGGCGGTCCGCAACTACGAGCAGGACGGGTTCCTCCCGCCCGCCGAGCGCACGCCGACCGGATACCGGATCTACACCGAGGCGCACGCGGCGGCGCTGCGCGCCTACCTCGCGCTCGTCCCCGCGTACGGGCACGCGGCGGCGGGCCGGATCATGAACGCCGTCCACGGCGACGACCTCGACGGCGCCCTCCAGACCATCGACCGCGGCCACGGACGGCTGCTCCGCGACCGGGACACCCTCCGCGCGGTGCGCGACGCGGTCGGCCACCTGATCGCGGACTCCGGTACCGGCCCGGGCCCGGCAGGCCGCGCGGAGAGCCGCACCATCGGCGAACTGGCGCACCGGCTCGACATCACGCCCGCGACCCTGCGCAACTGGGAAGCGGCCGGCATCCTCACCCCCGCCCGGGACCGGGCCACCGGCTACCGCGTCTTCCACGCCGGCGACATCCGCGACGCCGAACTCACCCATCTCCTCAGACGCGGCGGCTACCCGCTGAGCCACATCCGCACCGTGGTCCAGCAGGTCCGGCAAGCCGGCGGCACGAGTGCCCTCGCCGCCGCCCTGGACGGCTGGCAGCGCAAACTCACCGCGCAAGGCCTCGCCATGCTCGACGCGTCCGTCCAGTTGAGCCACTACCTGTCCATGCGCAACACGACCACTCCCGCTCACTGACCCGACCGACCAGCCGGGAAAAGCAGCCAGCATCCCCGGCGCCGGGCACGCTGCGGCCGGGTCAGGTTCGGGGGGAGGACGCCGGTTCTGACAGCGCGGGCCAGTAGTGGTCGGTGAACAAGCGGGCGACCAGCGCGCCCCGGCTGGAGACGCCGGCCTTGATGAAGATCGTCTTGAGGTGGTCGCGGACGGTGTGCGGCGAGATGAACAGTGCCGCGGCGATCTCGGCGGTGCTCATCCCGCGCGCGGTGAGCTGGGTGATCTGCAGCTCCCGCGAGGTCAGGCCGTACGCCTCGGCGACCAGGACCGCCAGGTCGGCGGGTGTGGCGGGCTCGATGACGAGGGCCACCGGGCCGGACCGGCCGCCGGGTCCGGTGAGGCCCGAGGCGTGGCAGGTCAGCCAGCGGCCGTCGGTGGTCCGGATGCGCGCGCGGGCGCTGCCGCGGTCCCAGCCGTCGGCGACGGCGCGCGCCTGGAGCACCGTGCCGATCACCCAGATCGGCAGCTCCAGCCCCAGCGGTGTGGGGAACGACGGTCCCTTCGGCAGCCGCGCGAGGTGGTGCCGCGCCTCGTCGTTGGCCGATATGGCCTCGCCGGCCCAGTCGAAGAGGATCAGGCCGGACGCCGGGGAATCGGTGCCGGGCGCGGACGCGGGCGGACGGGCGAACGTGCGCAGCCGCTCGGCCAGCGGACGGGACAGGCCGGCGACGAGGTCGGTCTCGTGCGGACGGAAGGCGTCAGTGGTGCGGAACAGGCTCACCAGGCCCCACGGCCGGTCGCCGATTCGGAGCACGGCGCGCAACTCGTCGTGCACGCCCTGGCCGAGCAGCAGCCGCCGGAACCGGGCGCTGCGGGCGGGCAGATCACCTGTGGCCGCGCGCAACCCTGCCGCCGGTACGGAGGCGCGGGCCAGGTCGCGGAACGGCAGGACGTTCTCCTCCAGCAGTTCGCTTCGCCAGTAGGCGGCGCAGCCCTCGCCGGAGCCGAGGTTCTCCACCAGCATCGGTGCGGTGATCAGGCCGGTCTCCGGGTCGGCGGCGGTCCACACGGCCGAGTGGAACGGCACCAGCCGCCGCAGCCGGGCCGAGACGCGGCCGAACAGTTCCAGAGCGTCGGCGGCCTGTCCGGCGGCTGCCAGCACCGGTCGATGTCGATCGGTCATGCACGTCTCCTCAACTGATCGGCCGGCCCGCCTGCCCGGATCATCGCACCGTCCACACCCCAGCCTGCCCTGCGGCGGCACGGCACGGACCCCCTCGTTTGAGGGGGTCGTGCGTCGCCGATCTCCCGGAAACCGGGGATGGGGCGCCCCGGCGAGGACCGGCAGGGTCGGTGGCACACGACCACCGGAGAGGGAGAACATGGACATCGCGATCGTCGGGGGAGGCGCGGCGGCCGTCGGCCTGTTGGACGCGCTCGCCGCCACCGAAGGCCCCGCCGCCGTGGGCGGGACCGGCACCATCACGGTCTTCGAGCCGTCACCGCACCTGTGGCGGGGACGACCGTACGTCCCGGACCTGGAGGCGGTTCTGGTCAACACGCCACCCGCGCTCATGTCGGTCCGGGGCGGCGACTTCGGCCACTTCGCAGCCTGGCTCGGAAAGCGCGGTGCCGACCACATCGACCCGCTCCTCGGCCAACCGCTGGTCCCGCGCGCCGTCTACGGCGAGTACCTGGTCCACTCGGCGGAGAAGGCCGTGGCGGCTCTGGGCGAAAAGGGCTGGCCCGTGCGCGTCGTGGCCGCGCGGGTGACCGACGCCGCCGTCCGGTCCGGTACGCGTCTGGTCCTGCGCACCGACGACGGGCAGGAGCACGAGGCCGACCGCGTGGCGCTGTGCCTGGGCGGGGGAGCGCCCCCGGACCCGTACGGGCTTACCGGCCAAGCGGGTTTCACTGCCGATCCCTATCCGCTCGCCGGCACGCTCGACCACGTCGCCGCCGGCGACGATGTGGCGGTCATCGGCAGCGGCCTGACGGCCGTCGATGTCGTCGTGGCGCTCGCCGCGCGCCGGTACCCGGGACGGATCACGCTGCTGTCGCGCAGCGGGGTGCTCCCGTACGTCTGGCAGCGCCCGGACGGTCGGCGTCCCGTGCACGTGACCGTCGAGCAGGTGGCGAAGCTCCACGACGCACAGGGACACCTCGCGCTCGACGACCTCGCCGGCCTGCTGCGCAAGGAACTGGCCGACGCGGGAGAGGACTTCGACGAACTCGCCGCACAGCTCCGCAGCACGCGGACGGACGACCCGGTCCGGCGCCTCCGGCAGCAGATCGCCGCAGTCGACGACCCCCGGATCGGCCGCCGCGTGTTGCAGGAGACGGCGCACACCGTCGGCCCTTACGCCTGGCGTCTGCTGCGCACCCGACCGCGCATGGCTGCGGCGCCATCACCGCACGGCCACGAGCGTCGCCTCGCCCATGGTTCCGGTGAACGCGTCCATCCTGATGCGGCTCCTGGACTCCGGCCAGCTCACCGTCTCCTCCGGCGTCACTGCGGTCGAGCCGGTGAACGGGCGGTTCCGGGTGCGGGACGCCCGGGGCCAGCACACCGCGCACGTCGTCGTCAACGCCGTGAACGCGCCCGCGCACGCGGTCCCGGGCGCGGCCCAACCTCTGGTCCGATCGCTGGAGCGCGTCGGTCTGGCCACCCTCCACCCGTCCGGCGGCGTGGTTCCCACCGACCCGCGCGTGCACGTGGTCGGCGACCTGGCGGGCGGCGGCTCGTTCATCACCTCGAGCATCGCCGGCGTCGTCGCGCAGGCGTCCCGCGCCGCCGTGGCGCTCCGGACACCTTGACGTCGATGCGAACGCGTCAGGGCGAGGGGGCGCGGCGGGCGATCAGCGGGCCGATGACCTGGGTTCCGGGGCCGACGCGGCCGCCGGGGCCGGGGAGTTGGGTGGTGTTGTCGGCGGTGAGTTCGTGTCCGCAATGGACGCACGTGGTGACGGCTTCGGTGTCGTGGCCGCACTCCAGGTGGTGGATGCGCACGGGCGGGCCGGATTCCCCGTACCAGCGGTCGCCCCATCGCATCAGGGCGAGCAGGACGGGATACAGCTCCTTGCCCTTCTCCGTTGCCAGGTAGTGCTCGCGAGGCGGATGGTCCTGGTAGCGCTCGCGGACGAGAACGCCCTCCTCCACCAGCCGGGCGAGCCGGGCGGCAAGGACCTTGCGCGAGACGCCCAGGTCGCGGGCCAGGTCGTCGAAGCGGGTGACGCCGACCAGGACGTCCCGCATGATGAGCGCCGTCCACGCGTCCGCGAACAGGTCGGTGGCACGTGCGATCGAGCACGCAACGTCGGTAAGCGGGGTCCTGGTCACCCCCTGAGCCTACTTGAGTTCCCTTAGGGGACTAAGATGAGTCTCCTAAGGGAACTCAGGAGGGGTGGCATGGGACCGACCATCGAACTGGACTCGCGGGCGCCCGGCGCGATCGACGGACGCCACATCCGGGCCCTCACGTTCCAAGATGTGCGGCTGGAGTACGTGAGCTCCACCCTCCGCCGGCTCGGGATCGAGCCGGCCGGGCGGTCCGCACTGGTCGTCGGCAGCGGGCGAGGCCTGCTCGCTCGAGGGCTGGCCGGGCTCGGCCTGAACGTCGTCGCGCTGGACCCGTCCGCTGAAGCGACCGCGATGGCGCAGGAGGCGGGCAGCGGAGAGGCCGTCGAGTACGCGACCGCGCCCGCCGAGGATCCCGGGCTGGCCGGCTCGTCCTTCGACGTCGTCTTCTACGCCGACACCTTCGAGATCACCGGCGACCTCGACCGGGTCGTCGCGCATGCGGCCAGGCTCCTGCGGCCCGGCGGCGTCCTGTTCTACGACACCGTCAACCGGACGCCGGTGTCCCGGCTGATCTACCTGGGCGCCTTCCAGACGCTGCCGCAGACCCGCATCATGCCGCGCGGCCGCTACAGCGCCGCGCGGCTGCGCCCACCGGAGGAGGTCGCGGCCACGCTCGCCGCACACGGCCTGCGGAACGAGGACGTCTGCTCCTTCAAGCCCGCCAACGTCCTCGACCTGGTCCGGGCCACCGTCGCACGCCGCAAGGGAAGGATCGACGACGAGGCGATCCCGGGGATGACGCGGTTCGTCCTCGAGCCGGACGGCAAGCCGATCGTCACCTACCTCGGCCACGCCCGCAGGCAGTAACGAGCGGAGCGTTTCGGGCTACCCGACCGGAGGGGCGTCGGACGGGAACAGATCGTCGAAGATTCCGGCGGCCTGGTCGGCGTGAGCGGTGGCGCGCTGACGCTTGGTGCGGCGTTCCCAGTAGCCGACGGTGGTGGCGGGATCGACGTGGTCGGCGAACTCCTGCACTTCGGCGAGCGGGACCCCGGCGTCGAGCATGTGCGTGATGCGGGACGCGCGCCAGACATGCGGGGTGAGGTCCCGGCCGGGCAGCACGCCGGCGGCGCGCCCGAGCCGCGTGGTGATGCGGTCGACGTCGTGCCGGTCCAGCCGATCCCCCTTGGCGTCCAGCAGCAGCGGCCCGCGCGTGCGGTCGCCGACGTGCCGGCGCAGCAGGTCCGCGCAGCGGTGCGGCAACGGCATCGTCCGGCGCTTGCCGCCCTTGCGGGTGACGGTGAGGGCGGTACGGTCGCCGTCGCGGACGAGGTCGGTCACATCGGCTGCGCACAGTTCGGTGACACGGCCGGCCAGGCTGTACAGCAGGAGCACCACCAGCAGGTCCAGCTCGCCGGACGCGCACGCGGCCACCGCGCGGACCTGGTCCACCTCCAGTACCGGGGTGGAGCCCGCGGTGCGCTCGGCGGTGACGCGGGGCCGGTCGTCCTGCGTGACCGGATTGACTGGAGGCGGGTCCATCCGCCCGGCGGCGTAGACGTGCAGCGACGACAGGCACGCGACGTAGCGGCCGATGCTGCGCGACGCGACACCTGCGGCCTCCTGCCGTAGCCGCCACATCCGGACATGCTCGCGGGTGAGGCAGCCGACGGAGAACGCCTCGTGGCCGAGTTCGCGGGCCAGCGGCGCCCAGACGCGGCGCAGGTCGTCGGCGTAGGTGCGCTTGGTGGCGGCCGAGCCGCGGCGGGTGCTGCTCAGCCAGTCCAGCACCAGCGCGAACGTCCGCGGTGTGCACGCCTCGGCCAGCAGCTCGATCCGACGCCGGTAGATCCGCCGCCCGCCGATCCGGGCGACCTGCACCTGCCCGAGGTCGGCGTCCAGTTTGGCCAGCGCGTCGGCGGCCAGCGGGGCGGCGGGGCGCGCCAGGGGCCCGGCGTCCGCCACCACCGGGGGAGCGGCGTCGGTCGCCTCACCTGAACCGGGCGATCCCTGTGTTCCCCGCGTTGCTGCGCCGGCGGACTCCGGATCGGCGGGGGCCAGAACGACGCCTTCCAGCGGTTCTCCTGTCTCCTCCCGGCGCTCACCGGGCGGCTCGCCGGAGACGGGCACGGTCCGCTGCACGGCGGTGACCGCGGCCTCCTCGGCGACGGCACCGTCCGCAGCGGCGCCGGTCGGGCTGCCGTCCACGGCGTCGTTCGCCGCATCGTTCGAGGTCACGACCGCTCTTTCCACCACGAGCAGGCGACCGAACTGGGTGCGCCGGACCGGGCCCCGAAGCCGCCTCGGCGGCCGAGCCCGGCTGGCCTGTGTCGCTCGTCGTCGTCCGCCGGCAGGACGGGGTGGTGCTCCGAAGGCGCCTGCGGTGGCGCGGAGCGGTGCGTGTCGATCACCTCGGCAGCGTAGCGCATAACCCGGATTATGCGCTGGGCTGATTTCTTGTCAGAGAAATCATGCAGCGTGTTTTCATTTCTTGCCTCGAGATTTGTGGGAGCATGATCGGCATGGCAGAGCGTGAGATCCCCGCCCGTCCCGGCCCGGCCGTTCCCGCGAGCAGGCCGCCGACCGGCGCGCGCCACACCGAGACGGCGCGGACGGCGGACCCGGAAGAGCAGGAGGAGACGCAGGGGCGGAGGCTGCCGCCCGGGGCGGATCCGTCCGCACCGTGGGGCCGGTGCAAGCACTGCGACACCCCGCTGCCCCGCCCGCCCAAGACCCGGGGGCGACGGCCGGAGTACTGCCCGGTCGAGCGCGACGCCGACGGCCGGACGCTCAAGGACTGCCAGGCCGAGGCGCACGCCGCAGGCCGCAGCCTCTCGGCGGCCGCGGTCAAGGAGCCCCTCGCCGCGCTGCGCGCGGTGCTCACCCAGGCCGCGGCCGACGCCCGCGCCCGTGCTGACCGGGAGGCGCAGGCCGCCGACCGCATCGAGGAGATCATCGCCACCGTCGTCGACCGCAACACTGCCCTGGAGCAGCAGGCGGCGCAGTCCGAAGAGCGCGCGCGTGCCGCGGAGGACGCGCGGCGCCGCGCCGAACAGGGCCATGACGCCGCCCGCGCCGCCGCGTCCGCCGCCGGACAGGCACAAGAGCGCGCCGAGGAACGCGCACTCGCCGCCGAACAGGTCGCCGCCGCCGCGCGCGCCACCGCCCAGGCCGAGACCGCGGCCCGCCAGTCCGCCGAGGAGGCCGCGCGCACCCTGCAGAAGCAGTACGACACCGCGCACGCGCGGTTGCAGGCCACCGAACGCGAACTCGCGCAGGCTCGTGACGAGGCGGAGCGGGCCAGCCGCCGCGTCGAGCAGATCCGCGACGAGATGCAGCGGGCCCTGGACTCGGCCCGCCAGGAGCATCAGGACACCCGCACTCGGCTCGACCAGCAGACCGGCCGGCTCACCGAAGCCCAGACCCGGCTCAGCGAAGTCCAAGCCCGTCTCACCGAGACCATCGCCGAGTTGGCCGCCGCCCACGACGAACTCGCAAGGCTGCGCGCCGCGCTCACCACCGCCGATGAGGCGGCCCGCGCCGCCGACGTCCGTGCCCGGGAGGCCGTCGAGCGCGCCGACGGTGAACGCGACGCCGCCCGCGAGGACCTGCTCGTCCAGACCACGCGGCTGCAGGCGCAGGTCGACGCCCTCACCGCAGAACGCGACGCCGCCCAAACGGCGGCCACCGCACATCTCGAACGAGCCATCCGCGCCGAGCACGCCCGAACCGAAGCGGCCGTCCCGGAGCGGGCCGACGGCTCGTCCGCAACCGGTACGACCAGCGCCGATCCCCGAGACACTGAGCCGAGGTGACGCTCATCCACCTGGGCTTGTGATCGGCGCCATGACGCTGCGACCGACTGGGGCCAGGTGAGCTTCAAAGAGCGTCGGGCGGAAAACCTATTGAATCTTCCTTCGGCGTTCCCGTAGGTTGCCCGCGGCCCCATCGCAGTGAGGACAGAGGACAGAACCGCGTGACGCCGCCTGCTCTTTAGACCTGACACTTTCTTCGCTCATCTGTAGCCGACGCATCGTCGTCGGCTCTGCCGGGCTGCCCTGATGCGCCCGGCCGTACAGCGTCCGAGGCCGCGCGCAATCGGCCTCGTGTCAGGTCCAGAGAGATCATGTCTTCACAACCTCATACCGTGCTGCCCTGGGTCGTCCGCCGGACCAGGCTGCCTCTGCTGTCGCTGCGGTGCGCGGACTGCCGCGCGGAGTCCGCCACCACCGGCGACGGCAGGTTCCGCGTCAACTCCAACGGCAAGCTGCTGGACGTGTGGCTGCTGGTCCGCTGCGTGTCCTGCGGCCGGACGAGCAAGGTCACCGTGCACGAGCGCGTCCCGGTGAGATCCCTCGATCCGGCCGAGCTCCGCGGCTACCGCGTCAACGATCCGGGTCTGGTGGCGTCCAGGCTGCTGGATCCGCTGCTCGCCCGTCGCAACCGCTTCACCCTGGACTGGACGGGCGCCTGGCGCCTGGACGCCCCGCCGACATCGGTCGACGAGGCGTGGCCGGTCCACGTGGAGGTCGTCTTCGAGGATCCGGTTCCGGTGCGCCCGGACCGGCTCATCGCGCAAAGGCTCGGCCTCAGCAGGAACGAGGCGCTGCGCCGGATCAAGTGCGACACCCCACTGCGCCGTCCGACGACTTCGGGGTTCAGGTTCACCGTGATGCCCGCGGACTAGCGGGGATGTAGTCGCGGCAGGCGCGTTCCCTTGCGGCCTCCGCACGAGATGCACCTCGCCCGGGGGCGCCTCCGACGACATGGAGGCGCCCCCGGGCGACCCCGATGCACGCGGAGCGAGCGAGCCGAAGCCCGTCAGAAAAAGTCCCGATGGGATGTCGAGAACGCGCGTGCGGCTCCGTCCCCGCAGTGAACCACGGCCACAATGGCCGGACCGGATCGAGGAGAACACGATGGCCAAGTACCTGTTGCTCAAGCACTACCGGGGTGCGCCGGCACCGGTCAACGACGTGCCGATGGACCAGTGGACGCCGGAGGAGATCTCGGCCCACATGCAGTTCATGCAGGACTTCGCCGCGCGGCTCGAGGCGACCGGCGAGTTCGTCGACGGCCAGGCGCTCTCCCCGGAGGGCACGTTCGTCCGTTATGACGGCGAGGGGCGGCCGCCGGTCACCGACGGGCCGTTCGCGGAGACCAAGGACTTGATCGCCGGGTGGATGATCGTCGACGTCGACACCTACGAGCGGGCGCTGGAGCTGGCCGGCGAGCTGTCCGCGGCTCCGGGGGCGGGCGGGAAGCCGATCCACGAGTGGCTCGAGGTGCGCCCGCTCCTGACCGCGCCGCCGACCATCACGGAATGAGCATGGTGGACGAGGCCCTGCTGAGGACCCTCACCCCGGCCGTGATCGGGGTCCTCGGCCGCCGCGGAGCGGACTTCGCGGCGGCCGAGGACGCCGTGCAGGAAGCCCTGGTCGAGGCCCTGCGCGCGTGGCCGGACGATCCGCCGCGCGACCCCAAGGGCTGGCTGGTCACCGTGGCGTGGCGCAAGTTCCTCGACGCCGCGCGCGCCGACGCCTCCCGCCGCGACCGCGAGATGCGCGTCGAGGACGAGCCGCCGCCCGGCCCGGGCCGCGCGGTGGACGACACGCTCCAGCTGTACTTCCTGTGCGCGCACCCGTCCCTGACGCCGGCCTCGGCCGTCGCGCTCACGCTGCGCGCGGTCGGCGGGCTGACCACGCGGCAGATCGCGCGGGCCTACCTGGTGCCCGAGGCGACCATGGCCCAGCGCATCAGCAGGGCCAAGCGGACCGTCTCGTCCGTCCGGTTCGACCAGGCCGGTGACCTCGCCACCGTGCTGCGGGTGCTGTACCTGGTGTTCAACGAGGGGTACGGCGGGGACGTCGACCTGGCGGCCGAGGCGATCCGCCTCACCCGCCAGCTCGCCGGCTTGACCGACGAGCCCGAGGTGGCGGGGCTGCTCGCGCTCATGCTGCTGCATCATGCGCGGCGCGCGTCCCGTACCGGCGCGGGAGGCCGCCTGGTGCCGCTCGCCGAGCAGGACCGGTCGCGCTGGGACACCGGCCTGATCGCCGAGGGGGTGACGATCCTGCAGGCCGCGCTGGCCCGGGACCGGCTGGGCGAATACCAAGCGCAGGCCGCGATCGCCGCCCTGCACGCCGACGCCCAGGCGGCCTGCGAGACGGACTGGGTGCAGATCGTGGAGTGGTACGACGAGCTGCTGCTCCTCACCGGCAGCCCGGTGGTGCGGCTCAACCGCGCGGTGGCGGTCGGCGAGGCCGACGGGCCGCAGGCCGGCCTGGCGGCCCTGGCCGAGGTGAGCCCCGGCCTGCCCCGCTACGCCGCGGCGAGGGCGTACCTGCTCGAACGCGCCGGTGACCTCGAGCAGGCCGCCGAGCTGTACGCCGAGGCCTCCCGCGCGGCGACCAGCGTCCCGGAACGCGACCACCTCACCCGCGAGGCCGCCCGGGTGCGGCAGCTGCCGCGACCGTGACCGCAGGCTCCTAGGAGGCTGCGCTGTTCCGGGGGACGCCGTCGGGCGGGGGAGCGAGGAGGGGGAGGCGGAGGGTGAAGCGCGCGCCGGACGGGCTGTCGTCGATGGTGAGGGTGCCGCGGTGCGCGGAGGCGATCTCGCGGGCGATCGCGAGGCCCAGGCCGGTTCCTCCGGCGTCGCGGCTGCGCGCGGTGTCGACGCGGGTGAAGCGTTCGAAGACGCGCTCGCGGTCCTCGGGCGGGATTCCGGGGCCGTCGTCGGCCACGGTGAGGGCGGCGTGGTCGTGGTCGGAGACGAGCTCGACCTCGACGGCCGCGGTGGCGTGGCGCTGGGCGTTGTCGAGCAGGCCGTCCAGGAGGCGTTGCAGTTGCGCGGGCACGCCCTGGACCCGGACGCGGGGGGTGAGCCGCGGCCGGATCGGGACGGCGGAGTTCCGCGCGGTGGGCGCCTGGTGGTCCCGTATCCCGCTTTCGACCAGGCCGGTGAGGTCGAGCGGTTCGGCCAGGTCGGCTCCGGTGCCGATCTGCGCGAGCAGCAGCAGGTCGGCGACGATGCTCTCCAGCCGGTCCGCGGAGCGCAGCGCCGCCTGGGCGGCGGTCTCGACGTCGGTGTCCTGCGGGTGCATGGCCAGGTCCTCGAGGTTGACGCGCAGCCCCGCGATGGGGGTCCGCAGCTCGTGCGCGGCGTCGGACGCGAACTGGTGCTGGATGCGGACGGATCGCTCCAGCCGGTCGAGGGTGGCGTTGGCGGTCCGGGCGAGGCGTGCGACCTCGTCGTCGCCCGGCGGCTCGGGGACGCGGTGGGACAGGTCGCTGACGGTGATCTCGGCCAGTTGCGTGCGGATGTCGTCGACGGGACGCAGCGTGCGGCCGACGACCTGCCAGGTCGTCCAGGACGCCAGGGCGGTGAGCGCGACCACGCAGCCGGCGAGGAGCAGCTCCAGGATCGGGCTGGACAGGATCGTCGGGAGGGGGCGTCCGGCGTAGACGACCGCCGAGTCCGAGGCGGGGGTGACGCGGATGGCGACGATCGTCAGGCAGTCCCCGCCGGGCGCCGGGCACCGGGTGAACTCTTGGACCCGGTTGGCCGGGGGAGGCACGACGGAGCTGAGAAGCGGCCGGCCGGCGGCGGCCGGGCTGGCGTTGAGGATCCGCCGGTCGGGACCGACCACCTGGATGAACCGGACGCCGCCGGCGCCCGGGGGGATCGGGCTGGGCAGCGTCCGCTGCCGCACCGCGGCGCTGATCCGCCGCCCGGCGAGCTCGGTCTGCGCGAACGCGAAGTCGTGCTCGTTGGACCGGACGAGCAGGTCGATGCCGACGGCGAGCACCGTGAGGACCAGCGCGGACACGACCGCGGCGATCACCGTGTCCCTGCCGCGGATCGACCGCGGCCACGAACGCGCGCGAGACCTCCCCACCCGGCACCCCTCCCACACCGCAGCCTCCCCGAGGCCGTCGGCCGCTAATCACCGCAGGTCAGCGAGATGCCTTCGGCGGGATCAGGCCGGCGGCGACCAGACGTAGGGGGTCGTGGTGGTGACGGCGGTGAAGCCGAGGCGCTCCAGGATGGGACGGCTGTCCGCGGAGGCGTCGACCTGCAGGTACCGGTAGCCGCGTTCGGCGGCCAGGCGCGCCCGGACGGCCACGAGCGCCCGGTAGATCCCGCGGCCTCGCCACTCCTGCAGCGTGGACCCGCCCCACAGGGACGCGAACACCCCGTCCTCGCGGAGCGCCGCCCAGCCGGCCGCGACGACCCGGCCGGCGGCCTCGGCCGTGAAGATCGCCAGCCGGTCGTCGGCGGCGGCCAGCCCGCCGGCCAGATGGTCGCCGATGAAGCCGCAGTCGCGTCCCCACACCTGCGACTCCATCTCCACGATGGCGGGGATCGCCTCGCCGCCGACCCGTCTGATCACCACGCCCTCGGGCGCGGGCGCCGCGGCCGGCAGGTCCGCGATGCGGGCGATCACGACCGTCTCGGTGGGCTCGGCGACGAATCCGGCGGCTCGCAGCCGTTCGGGCAGGTCGCAGGGCAGGTCGTGGCCGCGCGCCTTCCATTCCACGGCCTCGCCGCGGGCGCCGAAGAAGGCGGTCTGCGCGGCGATGAGAGCGTCGACATCGTGCCCGGACAGATCGCGCGGGCCGGTGACGAATCCGCGGTGCTCCCCGACGACCCGCAGCAGCGGCCCGTCCTGCTCGATCCACGCGCCCTGCGCGGGAACGCCCGTCCCGCGCAGGTGCTCGTCATAGGCGGCCAGAAGATCCTCACTCATCCGGCGGAGGGTAATGACCCGCACCACCGCGCCGCGACGGCTTTTCCGCGCCCTCGATCGACCAGGGCCGCCTTGGGGGCGGCCGGGCTAGACGGGACGGGTGCGGTCCGCGCCGATGGCGACGCCGACGATCGTGCAGGGCTCGGTGCCGTGATTGTGCCAGGCGTGCCGGGTGCCGTTCTGGACGACCACGTCGCCCGCTTTCAGCACCGTCTGCTCGCCGTCGTCGAGCTCCAGGGTGGCCTCGCCCGAGACGACCAGGACGTAGTCGAGGGTGTCGGTGGTGTGCATCCCCCGGGTGCCGGGTTCGTTCGCGGCCATCGCGCCCGGCATCCGCCGCTCCAGCTCCTCCAGAGCCGCGGCGGTGTCCAGATCCGGCGGCGGGGCCGGCTCGCCCGGCGGGACCGTATTGATCATGAAGCGCGATCCGGCGGGCGGCGGGTACCACGCCTCGGCGGGGCGCGGCGAGCCGTCGTCGGGGAACGCGGGGCGCTCGTCCCGGCCCCACAGCGGGAAGAAGGCGCAGCCGGGCATCAGCTCGGAGGTGATGGGGGCGACCTCGCGGTCGTCGACCACGCGGGCCCTGCCCTCGGCGTCATGCCCGGTGACCACGCGGCGCACCTTCATGCCGTCCATACGATCACTCCTCGGATACGGTGGCGTATTGATACGCCACCGTATCTTCGGTCGCGCGGAGGGTCAATACGCAGGCGTATCCTGTGCCCCGTGGTGAACGAGTCGACCCGGCTGTCCGCGCGGGACTGGGCGCGCGCCGCGCTGAAGGCGATCGCGGACGGCGGGCTGGCCGCGGTCGCGGTCGAACCGCTGGCACGGACCCTCGGCGTGACCAAGGGCAGTTTCTACGCGCACTACCGGAACCGGGACGAACTGATCACCGCGGCGCTCGCGGAGTGGACCCGCGGCCACGGCGAGGAGGGGCTCGCCGAGTTCGCCGCGATCGCCGATCCGGCGCGGCGACTGCGCGAGCTGCTCACCGTGGTCGTGCGGGCCGTCCAGCCGCTGGCGCCGTCCGTGCACCTGAGCCTGCTCGGCGACCGCGGCGACCCCCGGGTCAGGGACGCGGTCCACCAGGTCAACGAGGCCCGATTGGATCTCCTGGTCCGCACCTACCGCGAGCTCGGCCTGCCGCCCGACCGGGCGGCCTCTCGGGCCCGGGTCGCCTACGCGGCCATCCTCGGCCTGTCGCACCTGGCGCAGACCGATCCGGACGCCCCGCATTCCGCTGCACTCGCCGATGAGGCGGCCGCCATCTTCCTGCCGTCATGACGGCGCACGCCGCCTCCCTGCCAGGAGCCGGCACGTGAACGCCTGACGGCTGGCGGCGGCGTGGTCGAGGTCATCGCTCCACGCGGGGTTCCCCGCGAGCGTGCGGGCGGTGGTGACCGCCTTGCGGCTAAGGGCGGGCGGCCTTGCTCATTCGGTGGGTGAAGCCTGCTCGCGGGACGGGGCGAGGGCGGTGATGCCGGCGAGGACGAGGTCGATCCCGGCGAGGAACTGCTCGCGGTCGTCGTGGTCGCGCACTTGGCCGGCGACGGCCCGGGTGAACGGGTAGTCGCCGGGGTCGAGGCCTTCCCAGGCCGTCGACACGGCGTCGAGGAACTCGGCGCGGTCCGCGCCGGGGCCGAGGGCGCGGGCGCTTCCGGTGTTCGCGGCGTTCTGGCCGGCGGCGCCCAGGACGTAGTGCATCAGCGCCGAGGTCGCCGTGAACCAGTGGCCTTCGGGCACGCCCAGCGCGCGGACCTGCCGGCCGAGGCTTTCGAAGATCCGCGGTGCCACCGTGCCGGACGGGTTGCGGGAGAGCTGCGTGGCGAGCTGCGCGGCGAGCCAGGGGTGCTCCTCGGCCGCCTCGAACAGGCCGAGCGCGACGGCGCGGACCTCGTCCTGCGGCGAGCCCGGGGACTCGGACGGCCGGACGGCCAGAGCGGCGGCGACGACGGCGTCGGTGACGGCGTCAAGGAGCTCGGTCTTGTTCGCCACGTGCCAGTAGATCGCTCCGGGGCCGGTGGCGAGGCGCTCGGTCAGGGCCCGGAACGTCAGCCCGCTCTCGCCGGAGGTGTCGAGCAGTTCGACGGCCGCCTCGACGATGCGCTCGCGGGAGAGCGCGTCCGTGCGCCGCTGTGACCGGCGTGTCCGTGTTGCCATGCAGCCATCCTGCCACGTCTGGAACATCGTTCCATCATGGAGCGTTGTTCCATTGGAACGGCGTACCAGAGGGGCCGCACCGGCCTCGCAAGCGAAGGAGATCACCATGACGACGCATGTCACGATCATCGGCGCCGGGCTCGGCGGCCTCACGCTCGCCCGCGTCCTGCACGTCCACGGCATCCCGTCCACGGTCTATGAGGCGGAGCCGTCCCCGACGGCGCGCGCGCAGGGCGGGCTGCTCGACATCCATGAGCACAACGGCCAACCGGCCCTGCGGGCGGCAGGCCTGATCGAGGAGTTCCGCGGCCTCGTCCTGGAGGGCCGCGAGGCGGCGCGCGCCCTGGCGCCGGACGGGACCGTCCTGCTCGACGAACCCGACGACGGCACCGGCGGCCGGCCCGAGGTCCAGCGCGGCGAGCTGCGGAAGCTCCTGCTGGACGCGCTTCCGGCCGGCACCGTCCGCTGGGACCGCAAGGTCTCCGGCGTCCGGACCCTCGGGGACGGCCGCCACGAGGTGGCCTTCGCCGACGGCGCCACCGTCGTCACGAGCCTGCTGGTCGGCGCGGACGGGGCGTGGTCGCGGGTCCGGCCGCTGCTGTCCGGCGCCGCGCCCGAGTACAGCGGTATGTCGTTCGTCGAGACGTACCTGTTCGACGCCGACACCCGGCACCCCGCCGCCGCCAAGGCGGTCGGGGGCGGGGCGATGTTCGCGCTCGCGCCGGGGAAGGGGATCCAGGCCCACCGGGAGAGCGGCGATACCCTCCACACCTACGTGGCGCTCCGCAAGCCTCGGGACTGGTTCGCCGGCATCGACTTCACCGATCCCGGCGCGGCCGCCGCGCGGATCGCGCGCGAGTTCGACGGCTGGGCGCCTGAGCTCACCGCATTGATCACCGATGGCGACACCGCGCCGGTCCTGCGTCCGCTCTATGCCCTGCCCGACGATCACCGGTGGGAGCGCGTGCCGGGGGCGACGCTGGTCGGCGACGCCGCCCACCTCATGGTCCCGTCCGGTGAGGGCGCCAACCTGGCCATGCACGACGGTGCCGAGCTCGGAAAGGCCATCGCCGCACACCCCGATGACGTCGAGGCGGCGCTCACCGGGTACGAGCAGGCGCTCTTCCCGCGCAGCGCCGCGGAGGCCGCCGACGCGGGCCGTCTCCACGGGCTCATGTTCGGCGACAGCGCGCCGCACGGCCTGATCGACATGTTCACGGGAAACGAACACGTCGCCTGAGGCCCGGGACGGCCCTGGCCCGCGATCACGGGCCAGGGCCGTCGGTGCCGGTCAGGCGGCGGTCTCGGCGGTGGCGGTCAGGACCGCGCGGCCGAGGATGTGGCCGCTCATGGTGAAGCCGAGCAGGGCCGGGGTCGCGTCTTCGGGGACGCCGATGGAGTCGACGTCGAGGGCGTGCACCACGACGAAGTAGCGGTGCGGGCCGTGCCCGGGCGGCGGGGCGGCGCCGATGTAGCGGGCCGCGCGGGCGTCGTTGGGCAGCTGGAACGCGCCGTCGGGCAGGCCGGAGCCGGTGTCGTCGCCGGCGCCTTCGGGCAGTTCGGTGACGGTGGCGGGGATGTCGGCGACGGCCCAGTGCCAGAACCCGGACCCGGTGGGGGCGTCGGGGTCGTAGACGGTGACGGCGTAGCTGCGGGTGCCTTCCGGCGCGCCGCTCCACGACAGGTGCGGGGAGACGTCCCGGCCGCCGGGGACGCCGGAGGCCAGTTGCTCCGCCGGCCAGGCCGCGCCGTCGCCGACGGTGCTGCTGGTCACGGAGAAGGCGGCCGCCTCGGGGAGGCGGGCGAAGGGGTCGTTGGCGCTCATCGAATCTTCCCTTTCAGGTTGTGCCTGCGGGGTGGCGGATGACGGAGGCCCGTGGCGTCGTCGTGCGGCGCCGGCGGTCCCCGGTCTCACCCCGCAAATCGACAGTAACACGGAAAATCGATTATTTGTCGGATCGTCGTCTATGCTGGCGGCATGCCCCAGACAGCCCACACCCCGTCCTCGCCGGAGAGCGGATCGGGGAAGCAGATGCTCTCCGAGCAGGTCCACGCGCGCCTCCGGGACGCGATCATGCGGGGCGAGCACGCCCCCGGCGACGCCCTCAAACCGCACGACCTCGCCAAGCGGCAGGGCGTGAGCCTGGCCGTGGTGCGCGAGGCGCTCGTGCGGCTGGTCGGCGAGGGCCTCGCCGACCGGCTGCCCAACCGCGGCTTCGCCGTCCCGGCCTTCTCCGACCGCCGCTGGCAGGAGATCGCCGAGGCCCGCCGGGCCGTCGAGCCGGTCGTGCTGCGCATGTCCATCGAGCGCGGCGACGTCGACTGGGAGGCCCGGGTGCGCGCCGCCCACCACCGCCTGGCCCGCACTCCGCCCTACCTGCCGGACGAGGGCGAGTACTACACCGAGGAGTGGTCCGAAGCCCACCGCGTCTTCCACCGCACCTTGCTGGACGGCTGCGGCAACCCCGTCCTGATGGACACGTTCGACCGGCTGTGGACCGCGAGCGAGCTGGCCCGGCGCTGGTCGGCGTACCACAACCCCGACCGGGACGGCATCGCCGAGCACCGCCGGCTGGAGGAGACGGCGCTGGCCCGCGACGCCGACGCCGCGGCCGAGGTCCTGACCCTGCACCTCACGCTGACCGCGGCCGTGCTCGCCGACGAGGACGACGACGCCCGGCCCGCGAAGCGAACCTGACACCCGCCGACCGGACGCCTCCACCCGTTCATCGACATGAAAGCCACGACATGACCTCCCTCAAGGGCGGCGCGGGCCGCCGCTGCCACGCCGCCGTCAGCCCCTTGCACGCCTGCGTGTACTTCGCGCCGGAACCGCAGGACGAGTACGCGGCGCTCGGGCTCGAACGCGGGCCGATGGCGTACTACGCGGGCCGCGCGGCCCCGCTCGGAACGGCCGACGCGGGCACCGTCACCGCGACGTTCTACAACTTCAACCACGAGCATGTCCGGCGCCACATCCCCGCCGCGTGGGACGTCGCCGCTCCGGGGGCGGTGCTCGCGGCCCGGTTGCGCGGCGCGGACCGCACGCTGCGGCGCCTGCTCGGGCGGGACGCCCTCGTCTCCAAGGAGATGGCCGAGGCGGCGGAGCTAGCGCTGCGCGCGGCCGAGGCGGGCCATCGGGAGGCGCGGCCTCTGTACTCCGCGAACGCCGACCTGCCCGTGCCCGAAGAGCCGCATCTGGCGCTGTGGCATGCCGCGACGCTGCTGCGTGAGCACCGGGGCGACGGTCACCTGGCCGCCCTGGCGGTCGCGGGCCTTTCGGGGATCGAGGCGCTGGTCCTGCACAACGCGACCGGCACGGCGCCGACGTCGGCGCTGTTCATGCGGACGCGCGGGTGGTCGGCGGAGCAGTGGGCCGCCGCCCGGGACCGGCTGCGCCGGCGCGGGCTGCTGGACGAGGCGGGAGACCTCACCGAGTCCGGCGCGGCCCTGCGGTCGGAGGCGGAGATGCTCACCGACCGCCTCGACGCCGCCCCCTACGACCACCTCGGTCCGGTCGCCACCGCGCGTCTCACCGAGCTGGCCGGCGGGTTCACCGCGGCTCTCGGCGCGGCGGGCGCCTTCCCCGCAGTGCACTTCGGCAAGGGCTGAGCAGCAGATGATGTCACCAATGGCGTCACGCATCCGGAGATATGACGTCACTTTGGCTTGACCTGACGTCACTATGGCGTCATAGTTGTGGCATGGACTTGATGCCGTACGTCGAGAACCTGCGCCGTCAGCTCGCCGTCGCCGCCGAAGCGGGAGGGCCGGACGCGCGGGCGCTGGCCGAGCGGCTCACCGGCGCGCTCGAATCGGCCGCGCGGCTCGCGCTCCTGGAGGCGCTGTCGGCCGCGGCGGACGAGATCACCCGCGATCTCGCACCGGGCTCGGTCGACGTGCGGCTGCGCGGGGGCGATCCGGCGTTCGTGGTGACCCCGCCGCCGGGGCCGTCGCCGGAGAGCCCCGCCGGCGCGCCGGCTCCGGCGGCGGCACCTGCCCCGGAGGCCGTCCCGGCGTCCGGGGAGGAGGGCGGTACGGCGCGGATGACGCTGCGCCTGCCCGAGCACCTCAAGCTGCGGGTGGAGGAGGCGGCGGGCCGGCAGGGGATCTCGGTCAACGCCTGGCTGGTCCGCGCCGTCTCCGCCGCGTTCGAGCCCGGCGCGGGCGGCCGGCCCACCGACCGGGCGCAGCAGCCCCAGAGCGGGCGCAGCTACACCGGCTGGGTGCGTTAGCGCCCTCGGCCTCGCTTCTTCTCTCATCGCCCGGCGCCAGGCCGGGATGCCGGACCGGACCCATGAGGAGGGCTCCGCCATGCCTGCTTTCGACACCCCCGAGCCGATCACCGCCGACATCGACGTCTACAGCGGCCGGATCCTGATCAACGCGAGCGACCGCGCCGACACCGTGGTGGAGGTGCGGCCGAGCGACCCGTCCACCGAGGCGAGCGTGCAGGCCGCCGAGCGGACGGTCGTGGAGTTCTCCGGCGGGCGGCTGCTGGTCAAGGGGCCCAAGCCCAAGGCGCTGGCGTACGTGCTGCCCTGGCGCGGCTCGATCGAGGTGACCGTCGACCTGCCCGCCGGATCCCGCCTGGAGGCCAAGGTCGCCGCGGAGATCGTCGCCACCGGGACGCTCGGCGAGACCGTCCTGCGCACCTCGATCGGGGACGTGCGCCTGGAGGAGACGGGGCCGCTGGAGGCCAAGACCTCCACCGGCGACATCACCGTGGACCGGGTGACCGGCCCGGTCGAGGCGGTCACCTCGACCGGCGCGATCCGGATCGGTGCCGTCGACGGCACCGGCACCGTGAAGGCCTCCACCGGTGCGGTCACGCTCGGCGAGGCGGCCGGGGACCTGCAGGTGAAGACCGGCACCGGCGACGTCACCGTGGGCCGCACGCTGGCCGGGCTCACCGCCAGGACCGCGCACGGCCGGATCCGGATCGGCGAGGCGGTGAGCGGCACCGTCCGGCTGGAGACCGGCCACGGCAAGGTCGGCGTCGGGATCGCCGAGGGCACCGCCGCCTGGCTGGACCTGCACTCCAAGAACGGCGTCGTGCGCAACACCCTCACCGCGGCGGACGGCCCCGACACCGCCGACGCGGTCGTGGAGGTGCACGCGCACACCAACTGGGGCGACATCGACGTCCACCGGTCCTGACCCCGAAGACCAGCAAGGAGACCCCTCATGAGCGACGCGATCACCGCCGAAGGGCTGGTCAAGAGATACGGCGGGGTGACGGCCCTGGACGGGCTGAGCTTCACGGTCCCGCGGGGGACGGTGCTCGCCCTGCTCGGCCCGAACGGCGCCGGCAAGACCACCGCGGTGCGGGTGCTGACCACGCTGGTGCGCCCCGACGCCGGCCGCGCCACCGTCGCCGGATACGACGTGGTCGAGGATGCCCGGCGGCTGCGCGCCCACATCGGGCTGTCCGGGCAGTACGCCGCCGTCGACGAGCACCTGACCGGCGCCGAGAACCTGGAGATGGTCGGGCGCCTGTACCACCTGGGCGCCAAGCGCAGCAAGGCCCGCGCACGCGAGCTGCTGGAGCGGTTCGACCTGGCCGACGCCGCGGACCGTCCGGTGAAGGGCTACTCCGGCGGCATGCGCCGCCGCATCGACCTGGCGGGCGCGCTGGTCGCCGACCCGCCGGTGCTGTTCCTGGACGAGCCGAGCACCGGCCTTGACCCCCGTGCCCGCGCCGCGCTGTGGGACACCATCTCCGGCCTCGTCGCGGGAGGCGGCACGCTGCTGCTGACCACCCAGTACATGGAGGAGGCGGACCGCCTCGCCGACCAGGTCATGGTGGTCGACCACGGGCGCGCCCTCGCCCGCGGCACCGCCGACGAGCTCAAGGACCGGGTCGGCGGCAACCGCATCGAGCTGACCGTGACCCGCGCCGACGAGCTGGAGCCGGCCCGGCAGGCGCTCGCCTGGGTCGCCGTCGGCGCGATGCGGACCGCGCCGGAGTCCCTGCGGATCACCGTCCCGGTCACCGACGGCCCCGAGGCGCTGCGCCGCGTCCTCGGCCGCCTCGCCGAGGACGGCGTGCGGGTGCGGGACGTCGGGCTGCGGCGCCCGACCCTCGACGACGTCTATCTCACGCTGACCGGGCACCGGCCGCCCGGCGCCGGCGAGCAGGCCGGGCAGGCCGGGCAGGCCGAGGAGGCCCTTCGATGAACGCGGTCATCATGCCCGTCGCCGACGGCTGGACCATCGCCAAGCGCAACGCCCTGAAGATCCGCCGGTCGCCGGACATGCTCGGCGGCGTGGTCATGCTCCCGGTCGTGCTGGTGCTGCTGTTCGCCTACGTCTTCGGCAGCGCCATCCGCGTGCCGGGGATGCCGTACCGGGAGTTCCTGCTGCCCGGCGTCTTCGTCCAGGCGGTGATCATGAGCGCGCAGATCACCGGGTACACCCTCACGCTGGACCTGCGGAAGGGCATCTTCGACCGGTTCCGCTCGCTGCCGATGGCGCCGTCGGCGGTGCTGATCGGGCAGACGGTCAGCGACCTGCTGATGAACCTGGCCGGGCTGGTGGTGATGGCCGCGGTGGGGCTGGCCGTCGGCTGGCGGGTGCACACCTCGCCCGCCGAGGCGGCGCTCGGGTTCGGGCTGCTGATGCTGTTCGCCTACGCGTTCTCGTGGGTGACCGCGACCGTGGCGCTGGCCCTGCGGACGCCGGAGAGCTTCAACAACATCGCCACGATGGTCTCGTTCCCGCTGGTGTTCGTGTCCAACGCCTTCCTCGACAGCTCCGGGCTGCCCGCGCCGCTGCGCGTCGTCGCCGAGTGGAACCCCGTGTCGACCTTCACGCAGGCGGCGCGCGAGCTGTTCGGCAACACCAGCTCCGCGCTGAAGACCGCGGACGTCTGGCCCATCCGGCACGCCGTGCCGGCGTCGCTGCTCTGGATCGCGGTCCTGCTGGTGGTGTTCGTCCCGCTGGCGACCCGTCTGTACAAGAAGGCCGTCAGCTCCTGACCGCCCCGGCACCCCGCGGCGCCTGCAGAAGGCGCGATCGAGCGGCGAGCAAGCTAGAGTGCTAGCATGCTCGCCGTGGGCGACGAGGACGTCAAGCAGTTCAACGTGTACCTGCCGATCGGGCTGATCAAGCAGGTCAAGCATCGCGCCATCGAGGCGGAGCTGTCGCTGTCGGCGCTGGTCGCGGAGGCGCTGCGTGCCTACCTCGACGAGGACGGCGGCGGGCGACGGCGGGCAGGCGAAGGCGAGGAGGAGGACTGACATGAGCACCGAGGGCTTCGAGGCCGTGTTCCTGGAGACGCACAACTGGGGGAAGGCGGCCGGGTTCTTCCGGTCGCTGGGGTTCGAGCTGGAGTTCGAGACCGATCACGGCTCCGGGCAGTTCCGCAACGGCGACGGCCCCTACGTCTTCATCGCCGAGGTCCCCGAGGACCGGGAGCCGCAGGCGCGGATGGTGCTGCGGGTGCCGGACGCGGAGGCGTTCCGCCCCGGCGCGGGCGTGGAGGTGGTGTCGCCGTTCGAGGACACGCACTACGGGACGCGGGAGATGACCGTCCGGGACCCCGACGGGCGGCTGTGGACGCTGCAGGCCCCGGGCAAGTGAGCGAGGGAGCCGCGTGAGCGTCGAGGAGAAGGTGGAGCCGGAGCACACGGCGGTGCGGGTCGCGCTGTGGCGGGCCCTGCACGTCCAGGTGGATCCGCCCCCGCACGTGATCGAGGACGAGGTCGGGCTGCGGCTGGTCGCGCCCGGTGACGGCTGGCGCGGGCGGCCGGACATGGATCCGGACGGCACCTCCCTGTACCGGGCGGGGATCGTGGCCCGGGCCCGTTTCGTTGAGGACCTGGTCGCCGAGGAGGCGGCCCGGGGCGTCGGGCAGTACGTCGTCCTGGGCGCCGGGCTGGACACCTTCGTCCAGCGCCGCCCGGAGGCGGCCGCCCGCCTGCGGGTGTTCGAGGTGGACCGGCCGGGTCCGCAGGAGTGGAAGCGCCGCAGGCTGGCCGAGCTCGGGTACGGGGTGCCGGACGGGCTGCGCCTGGTCCCGGTCGACTTCGAGGCGGAGTCGTGGTGGGAGCGGCTGGTGGCGGCCGGGTTCGACCCGGGCGCGCCGGCGGTGGTGGCCTCGGCGGGGGTGTCGATGTACCTGACCAGGGAGGCGAACGCGGCGACGCTGCGGCTGCTGTCGTCGCTGGCGCCCGGCTCCACGCTGGTCATGACGTTCCAGCCGCCGCTGGAGCTGATCGATGCGCCTGAGCGCCCGGCGCGGCGGGCCGCCGAGGACGGCGCCCGCTCGTCGGGGACGCCGTTCATCAGCTTCTTTGCACCGCGGGAGATCACGGCGATGGCCCTGGAGGCCGGGTTCGAGCGGGCGCGGCACGTGTCGGCGGCGATGCTCAACGAGCGCTACTTCGCCGGACGGACGGACGGCCTGCGGACCTCCAGCGGGGAGGAATTGCTGGTCGCGGTCACCTGAGCGCCCTGCCCCGGGGGCGATGGACGGGTTTGCGAACCACGTGGTTCACTTGTGGGGAGCGAATCCGTCCCTCCGGAGGCAGTCATGCAGACGTCCGTGCGGCGCGAGAAGATCCGGTTCGACAGCGGCGGCGCGCGGTGCGCCGCCTGGCACTATCCGAGCGCGAACGGCTCCTGCGTGGTCATGGCCGGCGGTTTCGGGGTCACCAAGGAGCCGGGCACCGACCGGTTCGCGGAGCGGTTCGCGCGGGCCGGGTTCGGCGTCCTGGCCTTCGACTACCGGCACCTGGGGGAGAGCGGCGGGCAGCCGCGCCAGGTCGCGCGGGTGGGGGAGCAGCTGGCGGACTGGCGGGCCGCGATCGCCCGCGCGCGGTCGCTCCCCGGCGTGGACCCCCGCGCGGTCGCCGCGTGGGGGTTCTCGCTGTCGGGCGGCCACCTGCTGCGCGTCGCGGCGCGCGAGCCCGGCCTCGCCGCGGTGGTCGCGCAGACCCCCGCGGTCGGCGGGTGGGCGGCCTCGCGCAGCGCCACGCGTCACCAGACGCCGGCCGCGCTGCTGCGCCTGGCCGCCATAGGCATCGCCGACGCCGCCGGCGCGCTGGCGGGCCGCGCGCCCCGGACGGTGCCGCTCGCGGCGCCGCCCGGGCAGGTCGGGGTGCTGTCCACGCCCGACTCCCTGGACACCGCGCGGGCGCTGGACCCGGACGGCCGGTACGGCGGCTGGCGGCAGGAGATCGCCGCCCGGTCGGCACTGCGGTTCGCGCTCTACGAGCCCGGGCGCGCGGCGCCGCGCGTGCGGTGCCCGGCGCTGGTGGTGGTGTGCGAGCAGGACACGGCGGCCTACCCGCCCGCGGCGATCCGCGCCGCGCACCGGATGCCCCGCGCGGAGCTGGTCCGCGTCCCCGGCACGCACTACGCGCCGTTCCTGGAGCAGCACGAGCGGGTCGTCGAGGCCGAGCTGGAGTTCCTGAACCGCCACCTGCCCGTCGCGCCGGGCGCCGCGCGGTGAGCGGGATGGCGACGGTCGAGCTGGAAGCCGGGACGATCGAGTACACCGACGCCGGCGAGGGCCCGGTGCTGGTGCTGCTGCACGGGCTGATGATGGACGCCTCGCTGTGGGACGGGGCGGTCGCCGAGCTGTCGCGCGACCACCGGTGCGTCGCGCCGACGCTGCCGCTCGGCGCGCACCGCCGCGCGATGCGTCCCGGCGCCGACCTGTCGCTGGAGGGGGTCGCGCGGCTGGTCGCCGAGTTCGTCGACCGGCTCGGCCTGCGAGAGGTCACGCTCGTCGGCAGCGACACCGGCGGCGCGCTCGTCCAGCTGGTGCTGCGGGACGGCGCGGCGTGGGCGGCGCGGGCCGTGCTGGTGTCCTGCGAGGCGTTCGACAACCTGCCCGCGCGGCTCACCGGCCGGACGCTGGTGCTGTCCGGGCGGCTGCCTCCGTGGCTGTTCGGCCTGTTCATGCAGCAGATGCGGCTGCGGGCGGTGCGGCGGCTGCCGATCGCGTTCGGGTGGCTGACCGCGCGCGGCGACGCGACCGCCGCGCGGTGGACCGAGCCGGTCCGGACGCGCCGCGACGTACGCCGCGACACCGTCGCGCTGCTGCGCGCGGTCGCGGCCGGCAACCCGCTGCCCGCCGCCGCGGAGGCGCTGCGCGGATTCGGCGGGCCCGCGCTGGTGGTGTGGGCGAGCGGCGACCGGGTGATGCCGCCCGAGCACGGGCGCCGCCTGGCGGAGCTGCTGCCGCGCGGGCGGCTGGTGGAGGTGGACGGCACCCGCACTCTCGTCCCCCTCGACAGGCCGGACCGGTTCGCCGCGATCGTCCGGGAGTTCGTCGGCGAGGCCGCCCGGGGCGGCTGACCGGCGCGTCCCGGGCGGGTGTCGGGTTCCCGTCGCGCTCTGCCTCCGGTTGATATTCTCAACGTTGAGATAAGGAGGCGGCGATGGCGGACGCGGTGGACGACATCCTCGCGCAGTGGGCGCGGGAGCGGCCCGACCTGGACGTGTGGCCGATGGGGATCATCGGCCGGATCTCCCGCCTGCAGATGCTGCTGCACCGGGAGCTGCGCGCGTTCTTCGCCGCGCGGGGGCTGGAGAACTGGGAGTTCGACGTCCTCGCCACGCTGCGGCGGTCGGGCGCCCCCTACGAGCTGACCGCGGGCGCGCTGCTGAAGGCGGCGATGGTCACCTCGGGGGCGATCACCAACCGGATCGACCGGATGGAGGCCAAGGGGCTGGTGGAGCGGGTCCGCGACGCCGCGGACCGGCGGTCGGTGCTGATCCGGCTCACCCCGCACGGCCTGGCGGTCGTGGACGAGGCGGTCGGCGCGCACGTGGAGAACGAGGCGCGGCTGCTGGCCTCGCTCGGCCCGTCCGACCGCGAGGACCTGGCCGGGCGGCTGCGCATGCTGCTGGAGGCGCTCGGCGACACCTCCCGCGCCTGAACCGCGCGCCTCGTCACCGGGGCGGGGGATCGGTGAAGGGCCGGGCCGCGCGTGCGGCGCGGTCGGCGATGGCGGTGAGGTGGGCGGCCAGTTCGGGCGGGTCGAGCAGGGTGTAGTCGACGTCCAGGAGGGCGATGCGGTGCGCCAGGTACCGCAGGGAGTCCGATCGGGTGTGCAGTCGGCAGGTGCGCTCGTCGACCGGTTCCAGGACGCCGTGCCAGGCGGTGACGTGCCGGGCGGCCTCCTCGGCGGGGGCGTGCAGCAGCAGTCGGGCGCGGATCGTCCCGGATCCGCCGGCGAGGGTGTCCATCGCCCAGGACGTGGCGTCGGCGCCGCCGGGCAGGGGCCGGGCCGGGGCGCGGACGCCGGTGCGCTGCGGGCCGGTGATGCGGTCGGCGCGGAAGGTGCGCCAGTCCGCGCGGTCCTCGTCGTGGGCGACCAGGTACCAGCGGCGTGCGGCGGTGACGAGGCGGTGCGGCTGGGCGTGCCGGCGGGTCTCGGTGCCGTCGGCGGCGGTGTAGGCGAAGCGGACGTTCTCGCCGGCGACGCAGGCGCCGGCGAGCAGCGCCAGGACGGCGGGGTCGGCGGCGCGTCGCCGTGGGGCGGGAGCGGGACGGCTGCCTGCGCGAGGGCGGTGACGCGGTGCCGCAGCCGTTTCGGCAGGACCTGCTCGAGTTTGGCCAGGGCGCGCTGGGAGGCGTCCTCGATGCCGGTGACGGCGCCGGCGGTGCGCAGGCCGATCGCGATGGCGGTCGCCTCGTCGTCATCCAGCAGCAGCGGTGGCATCGCGGTGCCGGCGGTGAGCCGGTAGCCGCCGGTGCTGCCGTGCACGGCGCGGACGGGGTAGCCGAGGGTGCGCAGCCGGTCGATGTCGCGGCGGACGGTGCGTCCGGTGACGCCGAGGCGGTCGGCGAGTTCGGCGCCGGTCCAGTCGCGGGGTGTCTGCAGCAGGGACAGCAGCCGCAGCAGCCGTCCGGAGGGGTCGCGCATGGGTTCCATCCTGCCGTCCCATTAGGACGTTCACTGACCTAATGCGGTCCTAGTGTCGTGGCCGTCGGGACCGGAGGACGTCCGGTCTCCTGGTGGACGGAGGAACGGCATGCTGCGCGGACTTGCGACGATCAGCTTCTTCGCGGACGACGTGGAGGCGGCCGGCGAGTGGTACGCCGAGCTGCTCGGGGCGCGCCCGTACTTCCGCGTCCCGGGCCCGGACGGGCGGGCGGTCTACCTGGAGTTCCGGATCGGGGACCACCAGCAGGAGCTGGGGCTGATCGACACGCGGTTCCGGCCCGGCGCGGCGGGGGCGGGCGAGCCGGGCGGGGCGGTGGCGTACTGGCACGTCGACGATCTGGAGGGCGCGGTGGAGCGGCTGGTGTCGATGGGCGCGCGCGTCCACGAGAAGGTCACGGCGCGCGGGGAGGGCACGGGGTTCGCGACCGCGTCGGTCGTCGACCCGTTCGGCAACGTGCTCGGGGTGATGACCAATCCGCACTACCTGCGGATGCTGGCGGCGGGCCGCTGACGGCGGGCCGGGCGCGGGGCGGCGCGACCGCCTCCGCCCGGCTCGCCGCAGGGCCGCGCGCCCGCGTCAGTCGCGTCCGATGTAGGCGCGCAGGTGGCGGGCGGTGAGGGTGTCGGCGGTGGCGACCAGGTCGGCGGGGGTGCCGGTGAACACCACGCGTCCGCCGTCGGCTCCGGCGCCGGGGCCGAGGTCGATGATGTGGTCGGCGTGGGCCATGACGGCCTGGTGGTGCTCGATCACGATGACCGACTCGCCGTCGTCGACGAGGCGGTCCAGCAGGCCGAGGAGCTGGTCGACGTCGGCCAGGTGCAGGCCGGTGGTGGGTTCGTCCAGCACGTAGACGGCGGCCTTGCCGGCCATGTGCACGGCGAGTTTGAGGCGCTGGCGTTCCCCGCCGGACAGGGTGGTGAGGGGCTGGCCGAGGGTGAGGTAGCCGAGGCCGACGGCGGCGAGCCGGTCCAGGATCGCGTGGGCCTGGCCGGTGGGGAAGAAGCCGAGGGCCTGCTCGACGGGCATCGCCAGGACCTGGCTGATGTCCTTGCCGCGCAGGGTGTGGGTGAGGACCTCGGCGGTGTAGCGGCGCCCTTCGCATTTCTCGCAGACGGCGGCGACGCCCGCCATCATCGCCAGGTCGGTGTAGATCAGGCCGATGCCCTTGCAGGCGGGGCAGGCGCCTTCGGAGTTGGCGCTGAACAGCGCGGCCTTGACGCCGTTGGCCTTGGCGAACGCGGCGCGGACGTGGTCGAGCAGGCCGGTGTAGGTGGCGGGGTTGCTGCGCCGGGACCCGCGGATGGCGGACTGGTCGACCACGACGACGCCGTCGCGTCCGGGCAGCACCCCGTGGATCAGGGAGCTCTTGCCGGATCCGGCGACGCCGGTGACGACGGTGAGCACGCCGAGCGGGACGTCGACGTCGACGCCCTTGAGGTTGTGCAGGTCGGCGCCGCGGATCGGCAGGTGCCCGGTGGGGGTGCGGGGGTGTTCGCGGAGCCGGGCGCGGTGGTCCAGGTGGCGTCCGGTGAGGGTGCCGGAGGCGCGCAGCCCGGCGACGTCGCCGGCGAAGCAGACGTGCCCGCCGGCGGTTCCGGCGCCGGGGCCGAGGTCGACGACATGGTCGGCGATCGCGATCGTCTCGGGCTTGTGCTCGACGACCAGGACGGTGTTGCCCTTGTCGCGCAGCCGCAGCAGCAGGTCGTTCATCCGGGCGATGTCGCGGGGGTGCAGGCCGGCGGTGGGTTCGTCGAAGACGTAGGTGACGTCGGTGAGGGAGGAGCCGAGGTGGCGCACCATCTTCACCCGCTGCGCCTCGCCGCCCGACAGGCTGGGGGACTCGCGGTCCAGGCTGAGGTAGCCCAGGCCGATCTCCACCAGCGAGTCGAGGGCCTCGCGCAGGGTGGCGACCAGCGGCGCGACGGACTCGTCGTCGATCTTCGCGACGAACCCGGCGAGGTCGCTGATCTGCATGGCGGCGCAGTCGGCGATGGTGAGCCCGCCGACGCGGGAGGCGAGCGCGGCGGGGTTGAGGCGGGCGCCGCCGCAGGCGGGGCAGGTGCTGAAGGTGACGGCGCGGTCGACGAACGCGCGGATGTGCGGCTGCAGGGAGTCGCGGTCCTTGCCGAGGTAGAGCCGCCGCACCTTCACCAGCAGGCCCTCGTAGGTGGTGTTGAGGCCGCTGTTGGGGACCTTGGTGGCGGGCTTGTGCAGGAGGTCGTCCCACTGGGCGGGGGTGTAGTCGCGCAGCTTGACGTCGGGGTCGACGAACCCGGAGCCGGCCAGCACCTTCCAGTACCAGGATCCGACGGCGAAGTTCGGGACGGTGACGGCGCCCTCATTGAGCGACAGGTCGCGGTCGAGGAGCTGGTCGAGGTCGATGGCGGTGGTGCGGCCGAGGCCCTCGCATTCGGGGCACATGCCCTCGGCGCTGTTGAAGCTGTAGGCCGAGGACGTCCCGGCACTCGGCACGCCGAGGCGGGAGAAGACGATCCGCAGCATGGCGTGCGCGTCGGTGGCGGTGCCGACGGTGGAGCGCGAGTTGGCGCCCATCGGCTCCTGGTCGACGACGATCGCCGCGGACAGGTTGCGCAGCGCGTCGACGTCGGGGCGGGCGGGGCTGCCCATGAACGACTGCAGGAACGCGGTGTAGGTCTCGTTGATCAGCCGCCGTGACTCGGCGGCGATGGTGCCGAACACCAGCGACGACTTGCCCGAGCCGGACACGCCGGTGAAGACGGTGAGGCGGCGTTTGGGGATGTCCAGGTCGACGCCGGCGAGGTTGTTCTCGCGGGCGCCGCGGACCTGGATGACGTCGTGCCGGTCGGCGGCCGCGGCGCCGCGTCCGGCGCTGCCGGAGTCGGAGTCGGTGCTGGCGGAGTCGGTGCCGGCCGGGGTGGTGGGGGTGCCGGTGGTGGGCGGGAGGGGCATGCGTCGTCCTCGCATCGGCTTGATAGCTTATGGCGTAAAGAGATCGTGGAACGAATCAGTTTACGGCATACGGAGTTGTACGGTGACCGTGTTCGCGGGGCAGGGCGACCCGCGCCGCTCGATGGACCTGCTGTGGCGGCGGCCGGAGCCCGCGCCGCCGGTGCCGCGGCCGGGACCGCGGCCCGGGCTGAGCGTGGAGGCCATCGTGGACGCGGCGATCGCGGTCGCCGACGCCGAGGGGATGGCGGCGCTGTCGATGCGCGCGGTCGGCGAGCGGCTCGGCCGGACGGCGATGTCGCTGTACACCTACGTGCCGGGCAAGGCCGAGCTGGTGGACCTGATGTACGACCGGGCGCTCGCGGAGCTGCCCGCGTCGTACGAGGTGTCGGCGGGGTGGCGGGCGGCGCTGGTGGCGTGGGCGGAGGACGGCTGGGCGTTCTATCTGCGGCATCCGTGGGTGCTGCAGGTGTCGCAGGCGCGTCCGGTGCTGGGGCCCAACGAGTACGGGGTGCTGGAGGCGCTGCTGGGGGTGCTCGCCGTGACCGGGCTGGACGCGCGGGAGGTGCGGCGTGCGGTGGCGGCGTTGTCGAGCGTGGTGCGGGGCGCGGCGCAGACGGTGGCGGAGTCGCGGCAGGCGGTGCGGGCGACGGGCCTGTCGGAGGCGCAGTGGTGGCACGGGCGGGCCGGGGCGCTGCTGGAGGTCGCGCCGGGGTTCGCCGAGCGGTTCCCGCGCGTGGCGTGGCTGGACGCCGAGGCCGCCCCCGACGTGCCGGATGGCGCCGGGCCGGATGGCGCCGGGCCGGATGGCGCCGGGCCGGATGGCGCCGGGCCGGATGGCGCCGGGCCGGATGGCGCCGGGCCGGATGGCGCCGGGCCGGA